>JBDRTQ010000478.1:0-5651 GCA_043823885.1 Candidatus Eiseniibacteriota bacterium
CTGGACCACATCTTCCTGGCGGATCGACCCAATGAGCCGGTTCTGGTTCGGGACTGTGAGGTTGCCCGCGCCGAGCACTCCGCGTTCGGGGACTGCTCTGGCGCTGTCGCGGCGGATGATGGGTCATACGTCGAACTAGCACCGGGCAATGCGATTGAGGTACTCTTCCGAGCGCCACAATTGGCGAGCGACCACGTTCGAGACTTCGTACTGGTGACTGAAGGGCAGTACGAGTTCGGGCGAGGCGATGAGGACACGCCCGAGCCACAGCCCGAGGAACCCAGCTTTAGCACAGTGGCCTATCCCAACCCGTTCCGCGAGTTGACGACGATCAGCTACGACGTGCCTGAGCCCGGCGGCCATGTGATCGTGCGCGTGTACAGCGCTGCTGGGAGACTGGTTCGAGAGCTGGAGAATCAACCGCTACGGGCCGGTACCCGAACGCTGATCTGGGATGGCACAGACGATCGAGGAGAGTCCGTTGCTTCCGGCGTCTATTTCTGCAAGATTCAGGCGGCGGGCCGCGAGGCCGAGAGCAGGCTTGTTGTCTTGAAGTGACCTTGCCTCCTTGTGGGATCGATGGACTTCCCGGTCCCAGGGGCATCTCGAGATGTCCGGGGGACCGTCTCCTGGTGGGGGCTTCTCGTGGTTCCTACGTTGTGGCTGCCGCCCAAAGAAGGTCTCGCGGAAGATCATGACTGCCGAGGTAGCGATATCTCTTGTTCTTCCGTCGGGCGCCGCGCTCGCGACGGTCGTGGGCGTGCTCATCGAGGTGCCGGTGATGCTGATGCTGGTGAGGATCTGTTTGCGGACGCAGGGGTGGTTCGCTCAGCGATAGAGCGCCTTGATCGCACCCCAGGAGAACTCGCTGACGACTACCTGCGTGCAGGCTTCATCAAGACACCACGGGTCGAAGTCCACACAGGACTCCAGGGACGGGTCGTCGTAGCAGTCGACGATCTTGGCGTCGATCTCCAGCGGGTCTGTCGTGCCCCACCAGTTACCCTCGGCGTCGATGTCCTCCCATGGGGAGCAATACGCTTGGGCTTCAATGATCTCGATGTTGAGCGCATTGCCCGTGAAACGGTTACCGTGGAGAGTACCCCAACACAGTATTGCGCCAATGTCCTTGCCCTGTATTGTGTTATCGATGACGGCTACATCGCAGGGATTGCCCGCCAAGTAGATGCCGTGGCTTGACCAACGTCCTCCGGGGGCGCGGGGCAGTACCCCTATCGTGTTGGATTCTATAGTGAGCGGTGCAGGAGAAAGACCGTCGCTCCAGACACCGACTTCGCTCTCCACCTCGTTTCCGACGACCATGCCGCCCGAGTCCCAGAAGACGACTGATCCATAGACTCTGTTGTTGCGAATCGTCGGAGACGACAGCTCCTTGCTGTACACGCCATGCGCCCATACATCGATCGTGTTTGCCTCGATGACCGGAGAGCTTGCGTAGCACAGCACACCGGTGCGCAGTCCCCAGCCTAACCCTTCGTTCTCAACGTTGAATCCCGTGAATACTGTCTGAGGTCCACATCCTTCGAAGTACACGGCTGCCTGACAACCGATTGCCCCGATCGTCGTCGAATCAGGACCTGCGGTGCTCCGCAGCATGACGCCGTCCTTCATTACGACTGCCGCCCGATTCATGCTCAGCGGATCGTGCATGTCCACATATTGTACCTCAGAGTAGAGACCGGGCAGCACCGCAACGGTGTCGCCCGAGACCGCAGCCACCATCCCCTCACCGATCAGCTGAAACGGCTGCAGCCAGCTGCCATCTCCCGTCCCCGGTTGAGCGTCGTCGTCGACGTAGAGAACACGCCCCAAGCACGTACCGACAAATGCTGCTTCGAGCGCGATCACAGCGCCGATACAGGCCAGCAGCCTTACGCGATTGCACGTTCCAAGTGCTGAGCGCACCCCCCCCTCCCTTCTGCCCCTTGCCTCCAGGTGCGACGGCTCTCGTCCTGTCCGCGAATCAGAACCGCACGCAACTGAATCAGGGGACAGCACAAGGCTATCTGATCAGAACGAGTTTCCTCAGCTGACGGAAGCCGGAGCTCTCCATCTTGAAGAAGTAGACACCGCTTGCGACGGAGCTGCCACTGTCGCTCCGGCCGTCCCATGAGACCGTGTGCAGTCCCGCGTCGAACTCACGGTTACACACCGTTCGAATGCGCCGTCCGCTGAGATCGTACACTTCAATGCTGACATGTTGGCCGTCTGTTCCCGTGGCGAACGCTATGTCAGTCGACGTTCTGAACGGATTCGGCGTGTTGGGCAGCAGAGCGACGAAGCCCTCAGTGGTCGTCGTCCGGTCACCCGCAACGTCACCCCGGCCTCCCGACTGACAGTTATGACCGAAATGCGAGGTGAAGATACCGAAGTCCGTCGGGTTCCACTCGTCGTCTCCGTTCAGATCGGCAACCCACTCCTCTGCCGCGTACGCGGTGGCGAACATGCCGAAGTCCACGCTATCAACGTCGCCGTCTGCATCCATGTCTACAGATCTGACTGCCTGGCCCACCCCAGCAATGTCAATGCCGCTCACTTGTGGTAGCCAAACGGCAGCCTGGTCGGCTCCGCCTGTCGGAGGCAATGTAATGAGGAGGTCTCCATTCTCGTCGGATTCGTAGAACTCCTCTGGGCGATAGACGTGCGAGCTCTCTGAGTAAGCTTGGCACTCCTCGGGGAACACCGGAGGGTCATAGTGCGTTCCCGTGGTGCTGATACGGATCTTGATGTCAGTAGATGGCACGCCCGCTAGAGGCTGGCCGAAGTTATCGACGAGATGCAGTAGGACCGCCAGCGTGTCTTGGTCTGCCGCCGGGCACAGGCAAGGCACACCGTCCGGTGCTTCAGTGGTGGGCACTGCTCTGCACGTGGAGGCTCCCGGGTCGAGCACAACTCCGGAGAGCTCGTACGCCCAACTGACCAGCAGTGGGTCAGTTGGTATCCAGCCCTTATACTCCCATCCAGGGGGATCCTCTTCATACCATTCGTAATAGAACGTCTTCAGCGTGCACTCGCTGTCGGTCATGCTTCCGTTGACAAGCTTGCAGTGACCCATCACGAGTTCGGGGGCGATTTCGGGCAGCGACCCGTACCCAATATCATTGAAGGAGAGCGACGAACATGCTCCACTCGATATCCTCGAGAGACCCCACGCATCCGGAGTTCCTGTGAATTGCTCCGATAGGAGCGGCACTGTCTTGGTGAGTCTGTGTTGCACGAACTTCTGGCGGTTCCCAGACTCGCCAAGGCGATGCACCACGTTTGTCTCTTCCATCGTGTCGTATCCGTACGCCCACCGCACCTGCAGATCGTAGGGTGACCTGAGTCGCATCAGTGCCTGAAAGGCATTCACCCGGCCCCACCCTGTCTCCTCATCCCACCCAGGATAGGCGTATGTATTGTTGATCGCATCCTCGTACACGAGGTCCGTGGCCGACGCACAGATGATGCCCTCAACTTCCTCATTTGTGAGGTAAGGGTCCTCCGCGAGCAGCAGGCACGCTACGCCCGAGGTCAGCGCTGCGGCGCACGATGTGCCACCGAAAGATGCCACGCTCTCCCAAGAACCGCACGGCCCGTACATGGCCTCTGCCGTCCAGTGCAACCTACCAGGGGCGACGACATCGAGGCTCTGCCCGTACATGGACTCGAACCGTGCGGAGCCATCTTCATCTTCGTAGATGGGCTCCCACGTCACGCGCTGATTGTTGAAGCTCATCGCTCCCACATTGATTACCCCCTGTTCTACATCTGCGGGGAAATGCCGCGCGGTTGGATCTTCGCCAGGCCAGGTGACGTTGCCCTTTGAGGCCACCATCGTCACTCCTTGCTGGAATGCGTTGATCATGGGGTACCAGAGGGTCTTGTAGGAGCTGGGCCAGTCGCCGCCGAACGACATGTTCACGACATCCGCTCCGTCAACGACTGCGGAACCAAGCGCCGCTGCAGGCATGACGAAGGAGCCATCAAGCGCACGGTAGGACAGTATGCGAGACCCGGTACTCCCACCGCCGTACTCATCCTGCCACCCACCGGCCACACCGGCGGCTCCACCATCCCATGTGCCGGGCGTGCGGTTGTTGGTGATTCCTGCGGCTGCCGATGCCACCATGGTCCCGTGTCCCTCACTCCACAAAGGGGGGCAGCAGTAGTCGTATGGGTCTTCCCCAGCCGTGGGACTGCAGCCAAGACCGTCTGGGTCTATGAGGTTGAACCCCCCTACTACGATGCAGCCTGCGCCGAAGCACAAGGCGCCAGGGGTGGGCGACAGGTCAGGGTGATCGTAGCACACACCGGTGTCGATGATGCCTAGCAGGATATCCTCGCTGCCCGTTTGGAGCTGCCATGCTCTCTTGACATCGATGTCAGCGTGCCTAACGGAGTCCTCGTGCTGGCCGGTGTTGAACAGACCCCACTGGTGGTCATTCTCCAGCATCGCGTCGTTTGCGGGAGGATCGTCCCAGGCATCAGGCTCCAGGATTGGCAGCCGCTCTGCGAAAACGACTGACGGTTCCTCTTCAAGCGCGCCAACGAGTGCATCGAGGGAGCGCTCGCCATCAAGGTGAAGCAGGAAGATCTGCGACAGGTCTATGACGCGCACCATCTCCCCCGTTCTCGCCTGACGGAGCGTGTCGTGAGGGGCGAATCCCTTGAAGATTTTCTCGACTCTGAGTACGCCGTGATCCCCCATCAATTGCTCCACCTCCGGGACGAAGAACGCCACGGAATCCAAGGGCGCCGGGGCCATCTCGTTCGGGAGATCAACGACTCCGTGCATGAACATGACAGAGATTCTATCGGGATCAAGTTGCACCAGTGCTTCTTGTGCCATTGAGCTGCCTGAGGAAAAGAGCAGCAGCCCCACACTTATCGCGAACACGCGGACCGCGGAGCGTGGTCTCAACATGGCAACCTCCTTTGGGTGAAGTGCCGCCGGCCTTGAGGGAACCCATTCAGGGGAGTGTACGCAGCTGCGCAGGCTCCCCGGTCCCCGGCGAGCGATAGAGTGCTTTGATCGCACTCCAAGAGAGCTGGCTGACGACTACCTGGGTGCAGGCCTCGTCAAGACACCACGGGTCGAAGTCGACGCACGACTCGAGAGAGGGGTCGTCGTTGCAGTCGACGATCCTGGCCTCAATCTCTAGAGGGTCAGTAATACCCCACCAGTTTGCCTCAGCGTCGATGTCCTCCCAAGGCGAGCAGTAGGCTAGCACCCCAATCTCGATGTTGACCGCGTTGTCGAGGAACCGGTTGCCGTGCAAGATTCCCAAACAGAGCTTCGCTCCGACATCCTTGCCCTGTATCGTGTTGCCGAGTAGGGTGACCTCGCCGGAGGCGCCCCACGACGTGACGCCTATTCCGATCGCGTCCCGCTCGCCCGCAGGATTGCCCCCTGCCACGCCAATGGTGTTCAACTCAATGAGCACAGGAAATGCCCCCGGCTCGTCTATCATCACGCTTATGTGCCCTTCGACGGTGTTGCCGACGACATCTCCTCCTGATCCACCGATGAACACGATTGAGCCATCGCCCACAGTGTTGTTGAGAATCGATGGAGCCGACCACTCCCTGCAGTAGATCCCATCGAGCCACTCGACCATCACATTGGAGTCAATCAAAGGCGAGCTGTC
>JBDRTQ010000479.1:0-6572 GCA_043823885.1 Candidatus Eiseniibacteriota bacterium
GAACTCGTGCGGCGGGCCAAGGACGACGGTGTCGCGGTCACCTGCGAGACCTGCCCTCACTACTTCACGCTGACCGACAACGACGTCAGGAGCTACGACACGAACCTGCGGGTCAACCCTCCGCTTCGCACCGCCTCAGACATCGCGGCCATCAAGGCCGGTCTCGCGGACGGAACCATCGACGCCATCGCGAGCGACCACGCGCCCCACTCCCTCGAAGAGAAGCAGGTCGAGTTCGACGCGGCGCCTCCGGGGATGATCGGGCTCGAGACGCTCCTGCCACTCACGCTGACCGAGCTCGTCCAGCCGGGCACCATCACGCTGGAACGCGCCATCGAACTCATGAGCACGGACCCCGCGAGCATACTGGGTATACCACACGGCAGCCTCGCGGTGGGAGCGCCCGCGGACGTCACGGTGTTCGACCCCGACTGGGCGTGGAAGATCACCGGAGACTGGTTCGTCTCGAAGTCGAAGAACTCGCCGTTCACGGGACGCGTGGTCCGGGGACGCGTCACGCACACCGTTTCGAGAGGAGAGGTGGTCTTTGAGGAGTCCGCGTTCGACGAAGGTGACGCTCGCGCGCAAGGTCGGCGTGAGCCCGACGAGCTTCCTGTTCACGTTTGAGGCGGGTCCCGAGCTGCCCACTCCGAAGCCGGGCCAGTTCGTGAACGTCGCCGTGTCCGACGACCTGGCGCTCATGCGCCCGTTCTCCGTCGCGGGCATACCGGCGCCGGGCAGGTTCGACCTCCTGGTCGAGATGCGGGGGAAGGGAACACGCGCGCTCGCGGAGAAGCCGGTGGGCGCGTTGGTCGCCGCCGTCGGGCCTCTGGGGAACGAGTTCACGGCGCCCGACGCGGGCGGCCTGTCTGTCCTTGTCGCGGGCGGCATCGGCGTCGCAGGTCTCCGTCTGCTCGCGCAGGAACTGAGGCGCGGCTACCACAGGCTGCACGCGCTCGTCGGGGCGCGCTCGTCCGAGGGGCTGCTGCACCACATGCTGCCGCCCCCAACGGGCGACGGGGAGATGCTCCTCGAAGTCGCGACCGACGACGGAAGCGAGGGCCTTCACGGAACGGTCACGGCGCTTCTGGAGAGGGTGCTCAACGAACTCGAGGAACCTGCGCACGTCTACTGCTGCGGTCCACCGGCGATGATCGCGGCGGCAGGCAGAGTCACGCGGGAGCGGGGAGTCCCGTGCGAGGCGCTCCTCGAGGAGATGATGGCCTGCGGCGTCGGGGCCTGCCGGGGATGCGTCGTATCGACGCGGTCCGGATACAAGACCGTCTGCTCGGACGGGCCGGTGTTCGACACGAGCGAGCTGGTCCTGGAGGAACTGACGCGTGCCTGACCTCACGACCCGCATAGGCGACCTCACGATGAAGACCCCGGTGATGCTGGCCTCCGGCGCGGTCGGCTACGGGACCGAGTACGAGGGGGTCATCGACCTCGGGGACGTCGGCGCCATCGTGACCAAGACCATCACCGTCGAGCCGCGCGAGGGCAACGCCCCGCCCCGGCTCGTCGAGACACCGGGAGGACTTCTGAACGCCATCGGGCTCGAGAACGTGGGGCTCGAACGGTTCCTCACGGAGAAGTTGCCGGAGGCGGCCCGGCTTCCGGTGCCCGTGATCGCCAGCATCGCCGGCACGACCCCGGAGCAGTTCGGCCGGCTGGCCGCGGCTGTGGGCGCGCGCGGAGAGGTCTCGGCGATCGAGCTCAACATCTCGTGCCCGAACGTCGAGAGGTCGCGGAACCCGGTATGGGCGGACCCGCGGGCGATCGAGGAGACCGTCTCGGCCGCGCGCGCGGCCACAACGAAGACGCTCATGGTCAAGCTCTCGCCGAACACCTCGGACATCCTGAGCGTCGCCGAGGCCGCCGAGCGGGCCGGGGCCGACGCGCTGACGGTCGCCAACACGCTTCCCGGCATGCGCATCGACGTCGCACGCATGAAGCCTGCGCTCGGGAACGTCACCGGAGGTCTTTCGGGCAGAGCGCTCCTGCCGGTCAACCTCGCGCTGGTCTGGAAGGTCGCCGGGCACGTCTCGATCCCGGTGGTGGGTTCCGGGGGCGTGGCCGACGCGGGCGACGCGCTCGAGTTCCTGACCGCGGGAGCGGTCGCCGTGCAGGTGGGCACGGCGCTCTTCGCGAACCCCGGGGCGCCCTCGGAGATCGTGAAGGGCCTGAGAACATACATGGAAGGAAACGAGATCGGTTCGATGGAGGGACTGGTCGGGGCGGCACGAGAGGAGAAGAGGGCATGTACGGAAACGGCGTGAGCAGGCTGATGGTCGCACTGGATGTTCCGACACGCGAGCAGGCGCTCGATCTCGCAGCAGCTACCTGCGACTGCGTGTCGCACTTCAAGGTCGGCGGGAGGCTCTTCACCTCGGAGGGACCGGACCTCGTCCGGGAGCTCAAGAACGCCGGCAACGGCGTCTTCCTCGACCTCAAGTTCCACGACATCCCCAACACCGTCGCCGAGGCCGCGGAAGCGGCGACCGGGCTCGGAGTCGACTTCTTCGACGTTCACGCCATGGGCGGCGAGGAGATGATGAGGGCGGCCGTCGAGGCGAGCAAAGAGGAGGCGTCGCGGCTGGGGATAGCCGCGCCGCGCATCCTGGCCATCACGGTGTTGACGAGCATGTCGTCCACCGTGGACGAAGTGCTCGCGCTGGCCGAACGGGCCAGGAACGCGGGCGTGGACGGCGTGGTGTCCTCGGCGTGGGAGGCGAAGGCGGTGAGGGAAGAGCTGGGCACGGACTTCCTGATCGTCACCCCCGGCATCCGTCCCGCCTGGTCCGCGAAGAACGACCAGCGCCGAGTGGCAACGCCGGAGGTGGCCATAGCCAACGGGGCTGACTACATCGTGGTGGGCAGACCCATCACCAAGGCGGAGAGTCCGGCCGCAGCGGCCAGAATGATACTGGACGAGATGGCCCCCGCGGAGGTGGCTTCGTGAGCACGATAACCGCCGACAGGACGGTGGAGCTCATGATCCGCTCGGGCGCGCTCATGAGGGGACACTTCAGGCTGACGTCCGGCCTCCACAGCGATGAATACTGCCAGTGCGCGAAGGTCCTCGAGTACCCCGAGATGGCCGCGGAGCTGGGTGGTATGCTCGCCGACCTCTACAGGGACGCGCAGGTGGACGTCGTGGTCTCACCGGCGATCGGAGGCATCGTCATAGGGCACGAGGTGGCTCGGTCCCTGGGCGTCCGCTCGCTCTTCGCGGAACGCGGTGAATCGGGCATGTCGTTGCGGAGAGGCTTCCGGATCGAGCCATCGGAGAGAGTCCTCATCATCGAGGATGTGGTGACGACCGGCGGGTCCGTGAGGGAAGTCGCGGAGGCTGTGGCTGCCGCCGGCGGCAAGACGGTGGGCTTCGGGTTCATCATGGACAGGAGCAGGCAGCCGCTCGACCTGCCCGGGCCGTCGAAGGCACTCATCGAGGGGCGACAGATGGAGGTCTACCAGCCGGACAGCTGTCCGCTCTGCGAGGCCGGAGTACCGGTCGAGAAGCCGGGCAGTCGACCGGAATAGACGTAGACGTACCGGGAGCGGTCGAGTAGTATGGGCGCTCCTTCGAAAACGCATACGCAAAACGCTGACAGAGCCGAATACCACTCCGGAGCGGGTCCCCAATTGAGGAGGTCTCGATGAGCATCTATGTTGGCCGTGGCAGGAAGGCGAGGCGCGCCTACGGCTTCGACGAAATCGCTATCGTGCCCGGCCGAGTCACCATCAACCCCGAGGAGGTCGACACGACCTGGGAGCTCCGTGACCTGAAGTTCCCGATCCCCATTCTCGCGGCGGCGATGGACGGAGTCGTCGACACGAAGATGGCGATACAGATGTCTAAGCTCGGCGGCCTCGGCGTGCTGAACCTCGAGGGCGTGCAGACGCGATACGAGGAACCCGGCACGATCCTCGAAGAGATCGCGGAGGCCGGACCCGACACGGCGACACAGCTCGTGCAGAGGCTCTACTCGCCCCCGATAAAGGAGAAGCTGATCGGCAGGCGTATCGAAGAGATCAGGGACGGGGGAGGCGTGGTGGCGGTCTCGGCGACACCGATGGCGGCGGCGAAGTTCGGGAAGCTGGCGGAGGAGGCGGGGGCGGATATCTTCGTTGTCCAGTCGACGGTCGCGACCATCGATCACATATCCACCGCATACCAGACGCTCGACCTCCAGACGTTCATAGACGACATGGGAATCCCCGTTCTCGTCGGGAACTGCGTGACATACGACGTCACGCTCGACCTGATGGAGGCGGGGGCCGACGGCGTTCTCATCGGCGTGGGGCCCGGAGCGGCCTGCACGACGCGCGGAGTGCTGGGCATAGGCGTCCCGCAGGTGACCGCGACGGTCGACGCCGCGGCGGCGCGCGACCTCTACATGAAGCGCACCGGCAAGTACGTGCCCATCATTACCGACGGAGGCATGGACACCGGCGGCGATGTCTGCAAGGCGTTCGCTTCCGGCGCCGATGCGGTGATGATCGGTTCCGCGATGGCGCGGGCGAAGGAAGCTCCGGGCCGCGGATACCACTGGGGCATGGCGACCCCGCACATCGCGCTACCGCGCGGAGCCAGGATCAAGACGGGCACGACCGGAACGCTCGAGGAGATACTCGTGGGCCCCGCGCGGACCGACGACGGCACGCAGAACCTGCTCGGCGCGCTCAAGACCTGCATGGGCTCCGTCGGCGCGAAGAACATCTTCGAACTCCAGCAGGCCGAACTCATCATCGCCCCGTCCATCAGGTCCGAGGGCAAGCTGATGCAGCGAAGCCAGCAGGTGGGGATGTACAGGTAGCGGATGAGAGGAGAGCGGATGAGCAGGCAGTCCCTCGCTGCACCGAACACCGGAGCGAACGACGTGGCAGACACGCGCCGCACCCGAGTCGTCATCCTCGACTTCGGGTCGCAGTACACGCACCTCATCGCGCGACGCGTGCGCGAGTGCGGCGTGTACTCCGAGGTCCTGAGGTTCGACGCGCCACCATCAGAGGTCGCGGCGGGCACCGGCGCCATCATCCTCTCGGGCAGCCCGTTCAGCATCTACGGTGACGATGCCCCCAAGCCCGACCCGGGCATCTTCGAGCTGGGCATCCCCGTACTGGGCATCTGCTACGGCATGCAGGCGATGACCGAGGCGCTCGGGGGGAAGGTCGCATCCGGGACCACGCGGGAGTACGGCCCGATGGGCTTCGAGCCCTCTGGCTCTCACGCGCTCTTCGGGGGGCTTGAGGGATTGACGACGGTCTGGATGAGCCACGGCGACGAGGTCGTGGTTCCACCGGAGGGTTTTGAGGTCCTGGGGCGGAGCGCCGACGGCAAGATCGCCTCCATCGGCTCAGCCGGGAAGCGCTTCTTCGGCCTGCAGTTCCACCCGGAGGTGGTGCACACGGAGAAGGGGAAGCTGATCCTCGAGAACTACGTCCACGAGATCTGCGGCATCCCGAGCAACTGGTCGCCGGCCTCGTTCGTCGAAGAAACGATAGCGGCCATCCGCGAGCAGGTCGGCGATGCGAAGGTGGTCTGCGCGCTCTCGGGCGGCGTCGACTCGTCGGTGATGTCGGTGCTCATTCACAGAGCCATCGGTGACAATCTCGTTCCCATCTTCGTCGACAACGGCGTGCTCAGAAAGAACGAGGACCACGACGTCATCGAACGGCTGCGGACGAAGCTGGGACTCAGGGTCGACATCGTCGACGCGCGAGACCGCTTCCTCGACAAGCTCGCGGGCGTCGAGGACCCGGAGAAGAAACGCAAGATCATCGGCACCGAGTTCATCCGCGTCTTCGAAGAGGAAGCGAAGAAGGTCGGCGGCGCCAGGTTCCTCGCGCAGGGCACACTCTACCCAGACGTCATCGAGAGCATCTCCGTCAAGGGCCCGTCGGCGACCATTAAGAGCCACCACAACGTGGGCGGCCTGCCCGAGCACATGGACCTCGAGCTCATCGAGCCTCTGAAGACGCTCTTCAAGGACGAGGTCCGGAAGGTGGGGGCCGAGCTGGGCATCGACCCGGACATCCTGGGGCGGCACCCGTTCCCGGGTCCCGGGCTCGCGGTCAGGATACTGGGCGAGGTGACGCGGGAGAGGGTGGCCATCCTGCAGGAGGCCGACGCGCGGGCGATGGAAGAGATGCGAAACGCCGGCCTCTACGACGACATCTGGCAGGCGTTCGCCGTCCTCCTGCCCATCAAGACCGTCGGCGTCATGGGCGACGAGCGGACCTACGAGAACGTGGTCGTCGTCCGGGCGGTGGACTCGCTGGACGGGATGACCGCGCACTGGTTCAAGATGCCCCACGAGGTTCTGGAACGGATATCGACGCGCATCATCAACGAGGTCCGGGGTGTGAATCGGGTGTGCTACGACATCAGCTCGAAGCCACCCTCTACAATAGAGTGGGAGTAGGGAATGATAGAGAGATACTCACTGCCCGAGATGGCCGCGATCTGGGACGAGCAGGTCAAGCTGGCGCTCTGGGTCAGGATAGAGGTAGAGGCGGTCAAGGCGTGGGCCGAACTCGGCAAGGTGCCCAGGGAAGCCGCCGCGCGC
>JBDRTQ010000480.1:0-2833 GCA_043823885.1 Candidatus Eiseniibacteriota bacterium
GACCCCCTCGACGAACCGGGCACGTGGCACGACAACTCCAGCTTCGCGTGGATCCACACCCAGTCGCCGCGCACGACGGCGTTCGGCGGCGGGGCGACGGGCGGCATGGACGACAGGTTCGACCTGATCCTCACTTCCTACGCCCTGGACGACGGCGAGGGCATGGACTACATCGGCGGCAGCTACGTCTCGTACGGCAACGACGGCTATCACTTCAACATGGCCATCAATACCGGAACCAATTATGCGGTTGGGACGACCATCGCCAACGCTCTTCATGAGGCGGCCGACCATCTGCCAGTCTACGCCGACTTCCAGGTCCCGGCCCTGATCGAAGCGCCGATCGCGATGAACTTCGGCAGTTCGATCGTGGGCTCCTTCGTCGCGCTTCCGCTCACGGTGCAGAATGTCGCGGTCGCGCCGGCGGACGAACTCGACTACGGCCTCACCGCCCCCGGAGGATTCTCAGCGCCGGGAGGCCCTCATCAGCTCGTGGCAGGCGCCGAGGCCGACCATGACGTGTCGATGGACACATCTGCGTCGGGGACGAGGTCCGGAACGCTCACCATCGCGTCCGACGACGTGGACAACCCGTCTCTTGGAGTGTCACTTTCGGGCACCGTCCTGGATCACGCACGGCCGTCCCTCGACGGCCTCGTCGCCGCTCTCGCGGGCACGCTCGACTTCGGCGTGCACGGCGAGGGGGAGTTCCCGCCCCTCGACTTCAGCGTATTCAACCTCGACTACTCCGGACTGCAGGCGCTACTGGACATCTACTCCGCTGAGATAACGGGCGCGGAGGGGCGCTTCATGTTCCCGGGAGGATTCGCACCGCAGCAGGCAGGGGCAAGCCCCGCCGCTTTCACGCTCGAGTTCGACGATGCGGGCGCGACGCAGGACAGCCTCTACGCGGCCGTCCTGACGCTGCGTACGCGGGACGACGCGACCGTACACGGCTGGGCGCACCTCGACAGCCTCGTTGTTCACTTGAGCGCGTTCGTGCAGAGCGGTTCGTCGGTACCGGAGGACGAGTTGACGCGCTTTGCGCTCGCCTTCGGGTCCGCCAACCCGTTCCGAGATGAGGCGGTGCTGGTTCTGACAATGCCGGACAACGGGCGAGCGCTCGTGCAGGTGTACGACGTGACGGGCCGCCGCGTCCGGACGCTGGTCGACGGCGGGCTTCCCGCAGGGTCTCATCGTGTTGTGTGGGACGGAAGGGATGACTCGGGCAGGCGGTGCGCCTCGGGCGTCTATCTGAGCCGGGCGAGTTGCGGACGCGAGGTGGACAGCCGGAAGCTGGTGCTCTTACGATAGTAGCCCGCCCACTGGGTGACAGGCCAATGACAACGTTGCTCGCGATCGCGTTTCTCCTGACGACCGCTGCCGCTCCTGGCGTCGCGGCCGCCCACGGCATTGCGCCTCTCTGGCGCGATGTCATCTACTGCCAGCCCCCCTCATTCAGCCTCGCGGTGAACGCCTCCACGGCCTACGGGTCAGAGATCGCCGACGACATCCCTGATTCCCTGATCGGGCGGTCGATCGGTGAGGTGACCCTGTACGTTACTGAGTGGGGATACGCCGAGTGGGTGGAGCCGCTGGGCCTGGTCATTCGCTTCTACGACGGAGCATGCCCACCTCCTCTGGAACCGGCGGTCACCTACAACCTGCCCTGGAACGAACTCATGACCAGCCTCGAGGTCATGACCCCCCCGACGAGGATCGTCTACTCGGCCACGGCCGCGCTACCGTACCCGATCACGGTAACGCCCGGCATGTCGCTCGGGGCGTACGTCGTCACGGACTGGCCTCAGCAGCCCTATGCCGGACTGACCCTGACCGAACCCGGCGAGTACTACGGATGTGGGGAGTCGTACTGGGACTACGCAGCGCACGGCGCGCCGCGATGGACACCGCTGTCTTCGGCGACGGGGATCGAGGCCGATCTGGCCTACTGCCTTGCCGAGGCGGGCACCGGCATCCAGGTGGAGGAGGCGACGTCCTGGGGACGGGTGAAGAGCCTCTTCAGGTAGCGGTGCGTTCCTTCCTACCACGCGTATTCGAGAACCACGTAGGGCCTCTTGTCCTCCTCCTCGTACTCCCGTGATGCGAATATGAATCGCCCGGCCACGTGGTCGACCGGTGTGTCGACCAGGAGTCCGAAGTTATCCACGTTATCTACCAGCCAATCACGGAGGTACGTCGTCACGTCGACCTCGTACCACCGATCTTCGTAGGTCGAATGCGCGATCGCCTCTTCGGTCGTCTGGGGTCCGTTCGCCCAGGTCACCGACATCTCCTCCCACTCCCCCAGTAAACCAGCCATGAGAACGACGCGGTGCTCCTCGATGCTCTGGTCCCATGTGTTGTACAGCCTCAAGGCAGCGGTGGTGGGCTCGGCAGTGTCCTCGATCCCGTCGAGCGGGAACCTGATATAGAACCTCTCGTGCAGGAACTCGTTATTGAAGAGATTGAGCTCCACCACCTCCCCGAAGTTCATCCCGGGGGAACTCATGAGAACCGTCGCGTCGGCGACGGTCAGTAGCGTCGTCTGCGCCAGCTTCTTCAGACCGACGTTGAACTCGAATACCTCTGACGTCGGACGCACGGTCTGCGAGAACGACCTGTAGCCGTCCTTTGTGACCGTCATGAAGTACGAGGTCTGCAGGAGGTCCGGGTACTCGTAGTAGCCAAGCGAATCGGTAACGACGCTGAGGTCCCCGATCTTCACTTCGGCCCCCTCCAGCGGTCCGAGCGTGGCGTGGCTCACGTGACCGAACAGGCGGGCCGGTCCGACGTAAATGTCCATGTAAATGTCATGGAGCGTCGACTCCTC
>JBDRTQ010000481.1:0-3464 GCA_043823885.1 Candidatus Eiseniibacteriota bacterium
GCACTGGTCCCTCGACTTCATGAAACCGTCGTCGTCGACGTCGACGCGAAGAGTACCGGCCAGCTCGTCCGTCCCCTCGGACGGCACCAGCGCCGAGCTCAGCACTATCATGTCGACAGGAGAGTGCTCGATCACGCCCCGCTCGACGTCCTCATAGTTGAGGATCAGGTCGCCGTTCCCCGCCTCGGTCACCTTGGACGGCTTGCCCTTGATGTACCGGAGCTTCGACAGGCCGCGGGAGCGCTGGTAGAACTCCTCGAAGCCTTTGCCGAAAGCGCGCACGTCGATGTTGAAGATGAGAAGCTCCGACGTCGGGAAGTGTTCTTCGATGAGGAGCGCGTCCTTGATCGAATTCATGCAGCAGATGCGGCTGCAGTAGAGGATGTCACGCTTGGCGCATCGGGAGCCCACGCACTGTATGAAGGCGATGCGCTTCGGCGGCTCGCCGTCCGTGAACTTCGACAGGAAGCCTCTCGACGGGCCGCTGGCCGAGAGCAACCGCTCGAACTCGAGACTCGTGACGACGTTCTCGTACCGCGTGTATCCGTACTCGCTGGCTTCCCTGGGATCGTAGAAGTCGAAGCCGGTCGCGACCACGATGGACCCGACGTGTATTTGTTCGATGACGTCCTGCTCGTCGTAGTTGATGCAGTCCTTCTCGCAGGCGTCCTGACACTTGCTGCACGCGAGCGGGAAGTCACCCAGGCAGGTATTGATGTCCCTGATGTAGGCGGATGGCACGGCCTGAGGGAACGGCTGGTAGATGGCCTTGCGATGGCCCAGGCCGAGGTCGAACTCGTTGGGGACGACGACGGGGCACACCTTGGCGCAGTCGCCGCAGGCCGTGCACTCCGTGACGTCGACGTACCTCGCCCTTCGCAGGACATCGACCTTGAAGTTGCCGGCCTTCCCCGACGTTTTGACGACCTCGCTGTTGGTCCAGAGGGTAATGTTAGGATGCCGACCGACATCCATCATCTTCGGACCGAGTATTCAGATGGCGCAGTCCATGCTCGGGAACGTCTTGTCGAGCATGGCCATCTTCCCGCCGATCGACGGGGTCCTCTCAACGAGATAGACCCTGAACTGCGCGTCGGCGAGATCGAGCGCCGCCTGGATACCGGCTATGCCCCCTCCGATGACCAGAACACCCTTCTCCATCTCGTTCTCCCCTGCAACACGGCGGGCATAGTGCCCCCGCGGCGACATGGAGTGAGTTGCGCGTCGACGTCGGGGTGCTCGCCCGCCTACTTCTTCGACTTACCGGATGTCTTCTTCGCCGTGGCCTTCTTCTTCGCCACCGTCTTCGCGGCGGCCTTCTTCTTCGGCGTGGCCGTCTTCTTCGCGGTGGGCTTCTTCGCCGTGGCCTTCTTCTTCACGACTTTCTTGGCCGTCTTCTTCGCGGCGGACTTCTTCGCCGTGGCCTTCTTCTTCGCGGGCGCCCTCTCAGCCTTGGGCTTGCTCGCGACGGACTTCGGCACCTCAGGCGTCCTTCCACCCATCACCTCGACGCCGTATTCGTAGCCCTTCTCGAACGCCGCGAGGTTGAGGTCGATGAAGCGCTCCGGCACCGAACTCGGGAGCGCCTTGCGCGCGGCCTCGACGGATACGATGCCGGCCACGGCGGTGAAGAAGCCGAGCATCACGATGTTCCCCGCGATCCTGTTCCCCAGCTGCTCGGCGATCCTCGTCGACGGTATCGAGTACATCCTGACCTTGCCGTCGAGAGGACCCGGTTTCACGAGGTCCTCGTCTATCAGAAGAAGCCCGCCCTCCACGATGTCGTTCCCGAACTTGTCGTAGGCCTCCTGCGACATCGTGACGACCGTGTCCGGCCGATTCACGTAGGGGTACCGGATGGGATCCGTATCCACGAGGATCTGCGCGCTGCAGGCGCTGCCCCTTGCCTCCGGCCCGAAGCTCTGGGTCAGAGTCGCGTACTTGTCGTCGAACAGCGCCGCGATCCTGCCGATGATGTAACCGCACCGAATGACGCCCTGTCCTCCGAAGCCTGAGATCCTTATCTCGTTCACTTGACTGACCCCTCGTATTGCGTGAACTTGTCGCCGAAGACCTGGCCGTACCAGTCGTTCATCGCCTGCACGTAGGTCGGACGGTCGCGGTCGATGAACTTACCGACGGTTATCCTCTCCTGAAAACCGATGTCGAGCTCCCGCGTGTCGGCGCCGTGCTTGATGTCGCAGTTGTCGTGGTAGAACTTCATGAGGTCGAGGCCGGTCCCCAGACGGTTGCGTCGCGAGTAGAGCGTTGAGCACGGGCTGATGACCTCCACGACCGAGAACCCGGGCTTCGCGATCGCCTCGGCGATCGCGCTCGTCAGCCTGCGCACGTGCAGCGCCGACCAGCGCGCAACGTAGACGGCCCCACACGAGTCCGCGAGGTAGGGGATGTTGAACGGTCTCTCAAAATTGCCGTAGGGCATCGTCGAGGCGTTCGCCTTGAGTGGTGTCGTCGGAGCCACCTGCCCGCCAGTCATGGCGTATGTGAAGTTGTTGACGCAGATGATCGTGACGTCGACATTCCGGCGAGCCGCGTGGATGAAGTGATTGCCTCCTATGGAGAACAGGTCACCGTCACCGCTGATGACTACGGTCTTGAGCTTCGGGTTCACCAGGTGAAGCCCCGTGGCGAAGGGGATAGCGCGCCCGTGCGTCGTGTGAAACGAGTCGATCTTGACGTACCCGGCAACCCTGCCCGTGCAACCGATCCCAGACACTACGGCGATGTCGTCGAGCGGCATCTCGAGCTTCTCTATCGCGGCCGCGAACGCCGTCACGACCGTCCCGAGTCCGCACGTCGGGCACCAGATGTGGGGTATCCTGTCCATGCGCAGGAGTTCCTCCATCGGGTGCGCCATTTCCGGTTTGAGCGCAGTGTCTATCTTCATTTGGCACCACCTCGGATCGCCTGGTAGATGACCTCTTCATCGTGCACCCATCCCCCTCCGTGAGGGACCAGCGTCGTCCTGGCCTTTCCGGCGGCGCACCGCTCGACCTCGAGGGAGATCTGACCGTAGTTGATCTCGGGAACCACGAACGTCTTCACGCGACCAGCAAGCTCGCGGATCCTGTTCTCAGGGAACGGCCAGACGGTCACGAGCTTGAGACTCCCGACCTTGATGCCCTCCGCCCGCGCCCTCTCAATCGCCGGGATAGCCACGCGCGATGAGATGCCGTACGAGAGGACCACAACATCGGCCCCCTCCACGTGCTCTTCTTCGAGAATAACGATCTCGTCGGCGCGGTCGCGGATCTTTCTGACGAGGCGCCCGACGCACTCCTCCTGGCACTCGGCGTTCATTACCGGGTAGCCGCGCTCATCGTGCGTAAGGCCGGTGGTATGGAAACGATAACCGTCGCCCGCCTTGACCATCCACGGAATCATATCGTCGTCGGGTTTGTACGGCAGGTAGTCATTGACGGGGCCCTCGTACCACTTCCGCG
>JBDRTQ010000482.1:0-4460 GCA_043823885.1 Candidatus Eiseniibacteriota bacterium
GGTATCTCGACGGACTCGTAAGCGCGGTCCTTGGCACCCATACGCATGTCCAGACAGCCGACGAGCGGATACTCCCCGGCGGGACCGCCTACATCACCGACGTCGGCATGACGGGCCCGTCCGACTCGGTCATAGGCATCAAGAAGGAACTCTCGATAGCGCGGTTCGTGACGCAGGTCCCGCAGCGTTTCGAAGCGGCGGGAGGGAACGCGATACTCAACGCCGTGCTGATGGACATCGACGAAGAGACGGGCGTGGCCCGAAGCATAGAGCGCGTCGTCGGGCACGTCGACGAGTAGCGCAGCCACGCAGGTGGACGGACGGGGCGGGGACCTCGCGCCGCGAGGCACCGCGCCACTACCAGTGGAGGCACGCCAGTGGAGACCACCCTCCTCAAGGGCAAGCCGATTGCCGTCGGGATCCGGGAGGACGTCGCGCGTCGCGCGGCGGCGCTTCCGGTGCCGCCGACGCTGGCCATCGTCCTCGTCGGACACGATCCCGCGTCGGCCTACTACACAGCCAGTATCGAGCGCGCGGCCGCTCGTGTCGGCGTCGAGACGCGTCTCGTCGAGTTGGCGGCGTCCGACGGCACGGCCGGCGTGGCGGCGGCCATCCGGTCGCTGAGCGCGGACGCGTCGGTCCACGGGATCATAGTGCAGCAGCCCCTGCCCGGCGGGATCGCCCCCGGAGTCGTTGAGGAGATCCGGCCTGCGAAGGACGTGGACTGCGCGACCACCTACTCCATGGGTCTTCTGATGACCGGTCACGAGACGTTCGCCCCCTGCACCGCGCTGGCCGTTCTCGAGATGCTGGACGGCCACGGCGTCGCCGTGCCCGGCAGGCACGTGGTCATCGTCGGGCGCAGCACGGTCGTGGGGAAGCCTCTGGCCAATCTGCTGCTCCGGAAGTCGAAGCGTGGGAACGCGACCGTGACCGTCTGTCACACCGGAACGACGGACCTGGCCGGCCACACGCGGAGGGCCGACATCGTCGTGGCCGCGATGGGGCGGCCGGGAGCGATACGGGGCGACATGATCTCGGAGGGTGCGGTGGTCGTCGACGTCGGCGTCAACCAGATCGATGACCCCGGGAGCGAGAAGGGGCATCGCCTGGTCGGCGACGTCGCCTTCGACGAGATGACCGGACTGGCGTCCGCGGTGACGCCAGTGCCCGGCGGCGTGGGAACACTGACCACGGCGCTTCTTCTGAGAAGCGTGGTGGTCGCGGCCGAGAACGCGATCGGGAATGCGGTGGAGAACGCGCCCGGGACCGCGGCCGAGAACGCGGCGTCCTGAGAGCCGCGGTCGTCTGACCCCTCACACCCCCGTCGGGGACGATAGACATGCACAAGAGGCTGGACGAGCAGAGCTACACCGTCAGTGAGGTGACCGCGCGTATCAAGACGGTCCTTGAGACTTCGTTGCCCGTCTTCTGGGTCGAGGGCGAGGTGTCTAACTTTGTCCACCACTCGTCGGGCCACATGTACTTCTCTCTCAAAGACGAGAAGAGCCAGCTCCCCTGCGTGATGTTCAAGATGGCCAACCGCGGCCTGGTCTTCGCCCCGGGGAACGGGATGAAGGTGGCCGCCTGGGGGCGCGTCAAGGTATACGAGCCCTCCGGTCGGTACCAGCTCTACGTGGAGGCGATGAAGCCGGCCGGCGTCGGCGCGCTCGCGGCCGCGTTCGAGGAACTCAAGCGAAAGCTGGCCGAAGAAGGCCTGTTCGACCCCGAGCACAAGAAGCCGATCCCGCGCTTCCCCGACACAGTCGCGGTCGTGAGTTCGGCGACCGGGGCGGCGGTCCGGGACATCATCCGCGTGATCGGAGAGCGCTTCCCCGGAACAAGGGTCGTGGTCGCGCCCGCGCCCGTGCAGGGCCGCGAGGCCGTCCCCGGCATCGTCCGCGCCATAGAACTCATAGACGAGTGGGGCGAGGCCGACGTGGCCATCGTCGGGCGTGGTGGGGGCTCGCTGGAGGATCTTTGGGCCTTCAACGATGAGGCGGTTGCGAGGGCCATCTTCGCGGCGCGGACTCCAATAGTATCGGCCGTCGGCCACGAGATAGACACGACGATATCGGACCTCGTGTCCGACAGACGAGCGGCGACCCCTTCGAACGCCGGCGAAATCGTCGTGCCCGACAAACGCGACCTCGCGCGGGCGCTCAAGTCCCTGCGCTCGAGGCTCGGCGGCGCCATCGAGGGCGTCCTGGACGAGCTTCTCAGGAGAACGCGGACCTGCGTGAGGGCGTACGCGTTCCGCCTGCCCGGAGAGCTGGTCGACAGATTGACCCAGCGGACCGACGAGCTGACGCGCCGCATGTCCGCCGCCGTGACGACGCGCCTGAACGCGGCGGCCGTCGGCGTGGACCGTCTGGTGTCCGAACTCAGACTGGCGAATCCTGCCCACGTCATGGCGCGTGGCTTCGCCGCGGTCTCCCTGATCCCCTCCCTCAGCCCCGTTCGTTCTGTTGACAATGTCTCGGGAGGGTCGGGAGTCAGAGTGACGGTTGCCGACGGCTCCTTCGATTGTGAAGTGCAGAGTGTGGCTGAAAAGCCCGGGAGGACGAGTTGAGCAAGCGGGCCACCTTCGAGGAAGACATGGGGACGTTGGAGGAACTGGTCGAGACGCTCGAGCAGAACGAGCTGCCGCTCGAGGATTCCATCAAGGCCTTCGAGGACGGGATGAAGCTGGCGGGGTCTCTCATGAAGACGCTTGAGAAGGCCCAGGAACGGGTGCGCAAGCTGACGAAGACGGAGCAGGGGACGTTCGAGCTCGAGGAGTTCGGGAGCGCGGATGAAGACGAGTAGCGAGGAGCGGAGCCTCGACGCATACCTGGCGGAGCGACGCGGCGTTGTCGATGCCGCGCTCGAGCACTTCCTGCCGGAGGCCTCCACGCCGCCTCGAAGGTTGCACGAGGCCATGCGCTACAGCGTGTTCGGGGGCGGGAAACGGCTCCGGCCGATACTGGCCCTGGCGTCCTACGAGCTCTCCGATGGGGAGGGGGACGCCGTTCTGGCGCCCGCGGTCGCGACGGAGCTCATACACACGTACTCGCTCATCCACGACGACCTGCCGGCCATGGACAACGACGACACTCGGCGCGGGCGGCCGAGCTGCCACAAAGCGTTCGACGAGGCCACGGCCGTCCTCGCCGGTGACGCGCTCTTGACGCTCGCGTTCGAGATCGTCGCTCGCGAGGAGCGGCTTGCCCCCGAGAGGCGGTTGTCCGTCGTCTCCGAGCTTGCCGCCGCGAACGGCGCCGCGGGAATGGTGGGCGGCCAGTTCGCGGACATGGAGGGCGAGGGAGCGGCCGCGACGCTCGAAGCGGTCGAGTTTATCCACATGAACAAGACGGCCCGTCCCCTGAGGGCCGCGGTTCTCGTGGGCGCTCTGGCCGCGGGCGCTTCTTCCGATGACGTCGCCGCGCTGGCCACGTTCGGGGAGAAGATGGGGCTGGCGTTCCAGATAGCCGACGACCTCCTTGATGTGACCGGTACGGAAGAAGAGATGGGCAAGGCCGTCGGGAAGGACGCGGACCGGGGGAAACTCACTTACCCGTCGTCGGCGGGCGCTTCGGCCGCCTCGGCTAAGGCGGCCGAACTGACGGACGAGGCGCTCGCGGCCCTGGGCCGCTTCGGCGACCGGGCATGGGCGCTCAGGGTGATAGCACGCTTCGCGGTCGAGAGACGGAACTGACGGACACGCCCGACCCCGGCCGCGCGCCGGGTCCGGGAACGACTGACAGGGAAGAGCGTTGGGACGCATACTGGACAACATAGACTCGCCCGCCGACCTCAAGGGGCTCAGCACCGCCGAGCTGGCCACGCTCGCGGAAGAGCTCAGGTACGAGATCATCAGGGTGGTATCGAGGAACGGGGGGCATCTGGCCCCCAGCCTCGGCGTCGTCGAGCTGACGCTGGCCCTGCACTACGTGTTCGACTCGCCGAACGACAAGCTGATCTGGGACGTCGGACATCAGAGCTACGCCCACAAACTCATCACGGGACGCAGGGAGACGTTCGATACGCTGAGACAGTACGGCGGGATCGCGGGTTTCCCGCGGCGCGAGGAGAATCCTCACGACGCGTTCAACACGGGGCACGCGAGCACCTCCATCTCCGCGGCGCTGGGTATGGCGTGCGCCCGCGACCTTCTCAAAGGCAGCAACCGGGTCATCGCGATAATCGGGGACGGTTCTCTCACGGCGGGCCTCGCGTTCGAAGGACTCAACCAGGCGGGCCACTTGAAGAGGAACCTGATGGTCGTCGTCAACGACAACCGGATGTCCATCGCGAAGAACGTCGGGGCGCTTTCGCAGTATCTGACGCGACTCCGGTCGGCGCCGACATACCAGCGCCTCGAATCTGAGGTATGGGACATACTGGGCAAGGTCCCGGGCGTCGGCGCGAAGGCCAGGGAGCTGACGAGCAGAGCGCTCGAGGGAGTGCGAGGGCTTCTC
>JBDRTQ010000483.1:0-4951 GCA_043823885.1 Candidatus Eiseniibacteriota bacterium
CCCCGACAGGCAACAGGAGCTTCAACCTTGGGCAGACCCCGAATACTGATAAGCAACGACGACGGCGTGCACGCGCCCGGCATCAAGGCGCTTGCCAAGGCGCTCGCGGAGGTAGCGGACGTCACGGTGGTGGCGCCTGACCGCGAAAGGAGCGGTGCCAGCCACTCACTGACGATGGACGTTCCGCTTCGCGCGCACCGGGTCAAGGACAACGTCATCGGGGTCGACGGCACGCCGACCGACTGCGTGCTTCTGGCGCTGAAGCTCTTGCTGCCCGAACCGCCCGACCTGATGGTGTCCGGCATCAACCGGGGGCCGAACATGGGCGACGACGTCACGTACTCGGGGACGATAGCCGCCGCGATGGAAGCGACCCTCCTGGGCATCCCGTCGATCGCGGTGTCGCTCTGCCGGTGCGAGTCAGGCGCCTACAACTTCGAGCCATCCGCCCGGATAGCGAAAGACGTGGCGCTCATGGTGCTGGGGCGAGGCCTTCCGAAGGGCACGCTTCTCAACGTGAACGTGCCGAACATCCCGAGAGACGAGATCGCGGGCGTCGAGCTCGTGCGTCAGGGCAAGCAGGTCTACGAGGAAGCGGTCATCGAGAAGAAGGACCCGCGCGGCCGGACCTACTACTGGATCGGGGGGCAGCTGACGTCCTGGGAACCTGAGCCCGATACCGACTACGCCGCCGTGTCCAGCGGGCGTGTCTCCATCACGCCGGTGCACCTCGACCTGACCGACTACGCGGCCATGGACGTGCTGCGCAGCTGGCCGCTCGAGCAGCTCGTGATCGCCGGCAGCCGATCCGAGAAGGACGAGGGAGAAGCCGCGTGATGGACTGGGAAGCGCTTCGGCTAGAGATGGTGGAAGCCCAACTCCTGCCCCGCGGCATCACGGACGAGGCAGTGCTCGGCGCCATGCGGGAGGTCCCGCGGCACCTGTTCGTCGCGCGCGGCATGGAGACCCGAGCCTACGGCGACCACGCGCTTCCCATAGGGGAAGGCCAGACCATCTCGCAGCCGTTCATGGTCGCGCTCATGACCCAGGCTCTCGAACTGACGGGACGCCAGAAGGTCCTGGAGATAGGCACGGGTTCCGGGTATCAGACCGCCATCCTCGCGAGACTGGCGGAGCAGGTGTTCAGCATCGAACGCGTCCAGAGCCTCGCGACCCGCGCGAGACAGGTCCTGGAGGAGCTGGGCGCCTCCAACGTCGCCATACGGGTCGGGGACGGCACGATCGGCTGGAAGGAGTTCGAGCCGTACGACCGCATAATCGTTACGGCCGGCGCGCCGGACGTGCCCCAGAGCCTCGTGGAGCAACTGGCCGATCCGGGCATAATGGCCGTTCCGGTCGGCACCCACGGACTGCAGCAGCTTCGGATCATCGTGAAGAACGGGGGCGAGGTATCCGCGCGTGACGGCGGAGGATGCGTCTTCGTTCCGCTCGTCGGAAGAGAAGGGTGGTCAGAGGAATCGTGACAGACGCGAAAGACGTGAGGCGCGAAGCGCGCAAGACCGGCGGTGCGCGCCATGCTTGATGGTCTGGTCGAGATGCTGTCCGGGCTTCCGGACGAGGGCATCGCGTTCGTCGTATCGGCGCTGCCGATAGCGGAACTAAGAGGCGGCATTCCCGTGGCGCTGAGCCTTGGCATCGAATGGCGATCGGCCCTTCTCATCTGCGCCGCCGGCAACTTCCTGCCCATCCTGCCCATCATTTATCTGATGGGGCCTCTCGAGGGCTTCCTCAGGCGCTGGCCACCGATGGACCGTTTCCTGACGAGGCTCTTCGCAAGGACGAGGCGCAAGGGCGGTCTCGTGGAGAAGTACGAGGCGCTGGGACTCATCGCCTTCGTCGCTATCCCTCTGCCGGTCACGGGGGCCTGGACCGGCGCGCTCGCGGCTCACGTGTTCGGTCTGCGGCCCCGGTACGCGATACCCGCCATCATCTGCGGCATCCTCATCGCCGGTATCATCGTCACGCTGGCGACACAGGGGGTCTTGCATCTGTGGCGGCTCTAGTGTAGTATTCTCGTTTACGTCGGGGCGTAGCGCAGACCGGTTAGCGCGCGCGGTTCGGGACCGCGAGGTCGGAGGTTCAAATCCTCTCGCCCCGACCACATCAACAGGGGGGACGCATTGACAACCCGCCCTGTCAGAATCACGGTGGTGGGAGCAGGACGCTGTGACCAGGCGACCGCCCTGATAGCCGAGCGAGTCGGTAGTGAAATCGCTCGCCGGGGCGGCGTTCTCATTTGTGGAGGCCTGGGCGGCGTCATGGAGGCGGCCGCGCGGGGCGCGAAGGCGGAGGGGGGCCTGACGATAGGCATCCTTCCCGGCGAACGCGCGGACGACGCCAACGCGCACATCGACATCCCGATCGCGACCGGCATGGGGCATGCGCGAAACGTCGTGAACGTGCGGGCCGCTGACGCCGTAGTGGGCGTGGGTGGCGGCTACGGCACGGTCTCGGAGATCGCGCTGGCGCTCAAGATGGGCATCCCGGTCGTCGTGTTGTCTTCACCGCTGGACTCCGACGACATCGTCAGGGCTGACTCGCCGGAGGACGCGGTCGCGAGAGCCTTCGAACTGACGGGAGCGGCGTGACGATGGCGTCCGTCAGAGTCCACGCGCTGGTCAGAGGGTCCGTGCAGGGCGTGGGGTTCAGGTACTTCGTGCTGCGGGCCGCCAGGGCAGCAGGACTCTCGGGCTTTGTGAAGAACCTGCGCGACGGAAGTGTCGAGGTCGTTGCGGAGGGGCCGCGAGAGGAACTCGAGCGGTTGGCCCGAGACATCAGCGAAGGTCCCAGACGCGGGCTCGTCAAAGACGTGCAGCTCAGGTGGACCGAATCCACCGGCGAGTTCGAGTCGTTCGAGGTCAGTCTCTAGCTCCAGATGGGGGAGGCGGGTTTCTTGACTCCTTCCCGGAAGACGAAGGTTCTCGCCGCGGCCATCACGGTCACGGCGATTGTGATGATGCTCCTCGCGGGGTGCACTCCTCTGCGACCCGACGGCGGTGGTGGTGGACCTGTCTCCCACGGCGGCCACGGCAGCGGCGGGAGCGGTGTCTACCATACTGTCCGGAGGGGAGAGACCCTCTGGCGCATTTCGAAGACCTACGGCGTGTCTCTGACGGAGATCATGGAGGCTAACGGGCTCTCCAGCTACGACATCGCCGTCAATCAGAAGCTCAGGATCCCGGGGGCGACGAAACAGCTGGCGATCAAGCTGCCGGAAGGCGGGAAGCCGGCCGAGGCCGGCCCATCTCGCGCGGGCGATGTCAGGCTGGGATGGCCGCTGGCAGGCCGCGGCAAGGGCTCGGTCACGAGCGGCTTCGGGCCACGGAAGAGTCCGGGTGCCGGAGGCAGCACTTTTCACAAGGGCATCGACATAGACGGCGTCCGGGAAGAGAGGGCTCTCGCCGCCGCGGGCGGTGAGGTCGTCTTCGCTGGGAGGATGAGCGGCTTCGGCAACGTTGTCATGATAGACCACGGTGGAAGACTCATCACGGTTTACGGACACCTCTCGCGAACCATCGTCAGGCTCGAGGAGAAGGTGGCAAAGGGACAAACGATAGGATACGTCGGGTTGACAGGAGCCGCCACCGGCTCGCACCTGCACTTCGAGGTGCGCCACAAGGGCGTTTCGGTCGACCCGCTGGGCTACCTGCCGTAGCCTGGTCTCGTATCGTGGGCCGGCGGACCTCGAGCAGTGCCTGGCCGACTCCGCCGCTCGGCCACTGGATACAGGGAAGGAGCACCGATGGATCTCAGGCGTCTAATTCGCGACGTACCGGACTTCCCGAAGCCCGGCATAGTCTTCAAGGACATCACGACGCTGACAAAGGACCCCGAGGGCCTGAGGACGGCCGTTGACGCGATAGCGGAGCGCTACGCCGACGCCGACGTTGACCTGGTCGTCGGCATCGAGTCGCGCGGTTTCGTCTTCGGTGCCGCGGTTGCGTACAAGCTGGGCGTGGGGTTCGTCCCGGCCCGGAAGCCCGGCAAGCTGCCGTCGCAGACGGTGAGCGCGGAGTATGAGCTCGAGTACGGGACCGACGCCCTGGAGATCCACCGGGATGCGATAGGGGCGGGGCGGCGCGTGCTCATCGTGGACGACCTTCTTGCGACCGGCGGAACCGCCGCGGCGACGGCGAAGCTGGTAAGCGAACTCGGCGGAGAGATCGTCGGCATCGCGTTCCTCATCGACCTCGCCTTCCTCAGGGGTCGCGACAAACTGGCTGGATACGATGTATTCAGTCTGATAGAGTACGACTCGGAATGAGCGGAGCGCGTGCGCGTCGGGCGGACTGACGGCGCGCGTCCCGACGAGGCATGGCCCCCGTAGCTCAGGTGGATAGAGCACCGGTTTCCTAAACCGGGTGCCGCAGGTTCAAGTCCTGCCGGGGGTACCAGATCGGCGTCCTGGAGAACAGCCCGGGCGCCTCGCGGAGAGGCGGCCCGATGTCGCGCAGGCACGCGACGTGGGGCCGTCTTCGCGCCGTGCCTCAGGGGACCGGGCGGACTTGCCCCTATCGATGCCGGGCGCGAAGATGGTATGCTGCAGAATCACAAGTGGAACTGAGTGGCAAGTCAGGAGAGGCGAGAATGGGATACTACTTGTCAACGAAGCTTGACCTTCCTTTCGATGAGGTCATCCCCGTCGTCGTGGAGGCTCTCAAGAGCCAGGGATTCGGCGTGCTGACGGAGATCGACGTGCAAGCCACCCTCAAGAAGAAACTGGGGGCGGACTTCAGACGGTACCAGATCCTGGGAGCCTGCAACCCGCTGTTCGCTCACCGTGCACTTGAGCTCGAAGACAAGATCGGCCTCATGCTTCCATGCAACGTGATCTTTCAGGAGCTGGTCGAGCGCCAGGTGGAGGTCGCCTCGATCGATCCGATGGCCTCGATGCAGGCTGTGGAGAATCAGGCCCTGGCAGGGCTGTGGG
>JBDRTQ010000484.1:0-5727 GCA_043823885.1 Candidatus Eiseniibacteriota bacterium
GTCATCCAGTCCGTAGCGCATGATCTACCTGCCTTTCTGTATCCCGCGTTCGTGGAGCTCCATCTCGACGTCTGCGGCGATGTCCGCAACAACCTCGTCGAGCTGATCCACCAGAGCGAGCACGTCGTTCACGCCGTCGAGCTCCGCGAGCGCATTGAGGGCCTCGCGGATCCCGGAGACCTTCTTCTCGATGGCCTCGAGGGTCCCGATGTCGTTCCAGTTGGCTTGCCGGGTCATCGGGCCTCCTCCTCCCGTGCGAGGACCTCGCGGACTTGGAGCAGGGCTGTGAGCTCGCCCAACTCGCGGGCGAGGTCGTCCACCTGTGGCGGGCGCTCGACCTGGTGCCACCGCTCGCCGAGGGCGACCTGGATCAGCTCGAGCCGGAGGTGCTCGAGCGTATCGAACGCCTGGTCGATCTTGTGGACCGCCCGCTCCGCGGTTGAAAGGGCCTCAGAAGTGACCGCGCTCATGGCGTGCTGGCCGACATCCTCGTTCGCCCGCTGGGCCTCGAGCCGGATGCTGAGGCTCCGCGATTCGATCTCCTTCCGCTCCGCGAACCGGGTCTTGCCGCGCTCTCGGCTGTCGTCGAGCAGCTCCTTACTTGTCTTCATGATTCGCCTCCTTTCCGCGCCGGGCCCCATGCCCGTGCAGTCACAGTGACGAGCTTCCCGCGCGACATGGGAAGGGGATTCCACTCAAGAAAGGGGGATTCCGCGGTGGGACGGGGACATGTCTCAGGTCGGAAGGCCGCGATTCCCGTGCGGCGGGACAGTAATGGGGGCGGGACGTGCGCCGTCCACTGGGTTGACAAAGGAGCCATCGACAACCGGGAGATGTGTGGACGCAGTTGACGCCCCTGGCGCTATCTTTCGTCGTCGCGTGACAGATGAGAACCTCAGTCGCTCTCGTAACGCAATGTGACGCTGGCAATTGAGGCGAGCAGCTGCCTAGACGATGTGAGGGACTCGCGTGACGGCACAGCTCTTGCCCAGATGTGTTGGCCTGGGGCGGACCCGGCGCGGCAAGGGGAGGGGGATCCTGGCATCACATGGTGGTTGCGCCGTCGTGACCGGCGAGGTTCAATAGCGGTCGCCGCCATATATAGTTGCTCCATCGCGACGTCCGGCTGCGGGAAACACAAGCGAGGACGGGGATGGAGCCTCGAGACGATGCTCACCGAAGTACTGCGGTCCGCCTGCACCGCACTCGAAGCCCGCCGAACGGCTTCGGTAGCGAGGCTGTGAGTCACGCGCAATCTTGCACAAGGAGGTGCCCCTTGAACACAAGACGACTGTGTCATCAGCTTGCGGTTCTTGCCGCAGCCGCGCTGACCCTCTGCACGATGCCGGGGTGCAGCAAGGCCGCCGACCAAGACGCTCCATACGACATCGAGACCCTCGAACCAGGCGAGCGAGCCTTGGTCACGCTTCCACTTGAGTTTGAGGTACCGCCGGAGAACAGGTTGTATCTCAACGGGGAGAGGATTCACTTCGTTCGACTCACCGCAGATCCTGGCGACTCTCTCCGGCTCAATGGTGTTCCTATCATCCCTTGGCGCAAGAAGCCTCCAGTGCCTGAGGAGCATTCGGAGGAGCAATGGCTGCAGGTCTACGGGAAGGTACCGTTCGTGGAAGACCTGCTCGTTGGCGGGATGTCAGGCAGCGAGGCCGGTCGCGTGTACGAGCAAGAGCTCCGACACATCCGCGCGGGTCTCCTGCGCGCCTATGAAGAGGCACGTGAGGAAGGCAGTGACCGAACAGATGCAGTGGAGGTGGCGTTCAGCGAGCTGCGGGACATCGACACTCAGAATCTCGTCGATTGGGACACGGGGGCAGAAGCGACTCCAACCGGCATAGACCTTCACTGGAAAGGTCTACCTGGTCTCAACGCGCTGTACCTCGGCGACCCGGCAGAGCGGGACGATTCGCCGCCGACTGAGGATGAGAAGAGGCTCCGAGCCACGATGATCTACGAACGCCTGGCCGTGCTGCCGGGGCCCTGCTGGTACGTGATCGGCGAGGGGTTCGTGGCCACGATCTATGGGCAGAGCAACGTGGCCGAGGCAATGGAGCAGGTCGAGACCGCAAGGAACACGGGCACGGTTGCAGAGGGTTGGCTACCCGCCGACGCGGTCCGCCGCATCCTCGAGTGCGAAGGGAGGTAGACGTCATGCGGACAACGCCGACAAGTCGGATCTTGCTCGTCTGCGTCATGCTCGTGCTCCCACTGCACGCGTTCGGGGAGTCCGCCGTCATTCTGGACCTCCGGGAGTGGGAGGTAGGCTACTCGGGCAGATGCGGCGATCTCGTGAGAGACGCCTGTTGGATCGCCAAGTTCATCTGGGGCAACTTCGGCGCTGAGGGCGAGGAGATCCAAGAGCTTGAGGAGACAGACATTCAGTCCCCCAGCGTGACCCTTGAGGACTGGCGGACCAATGTGCCGGCCGCGAACCACGCCGATCTCATCACACACGGCAGCGAAGGACGGGTGCTCGCGGAATACCACGACAGCGACTTCGAGAGGAGGTACGCTCATCAGTACTACCTGGGCCTTCCGCAGTACGAAGATGGAGACATCTACATGGGTGACTACTGGGGCAACCAGCCCGAGTACTACGGCATCGGATTCACAACGCAAGGCATTCAGACACACCTGTCCGGGGTGGGTCCGAACCCCATCATTGCCGGCAACTACTGCGGGAGCTGTGGCGGAAACAGCTCATGGTTAGGACCACAAAGCACGCCCGGGTTTCTTTGCTTCTTGGGCGAGCCGGAAGGCACCGACGCTTGCACAGAGCTCTACTTGGCCATGATCGCGCTTGGGTGTCAGGCGCATCCCGACTATGGTGCTACTGCCGAAGAGGCGGCTAGATTGGCACGCACCCATGCGAATCTAACGCAATGTCCACAAGGAAAAGCGAATCGGTACTGTTGGGAGCAGGACTGCCACAACATCGCTGCTGCCTTCGACGGCGTGTTCGCGTTCGACGGGAAGGTGGTCTTCCGGACGGTGCACGAGACCGGCTCGTTCTGTTTCTTCGTGATGGGGCTGGACTCGTGGGGCGACGTGAACGCCGCCGACTGGAAGTCATGGGACGTGCTGGCCCGCGTGAGGCCCGAGGGAGGACATGGGGCCGCACATCTGTACGAGGTTGACGGTGTACCCGACAAGGCGGTGTACCGAATCGTGGAGGTGGACCGTTACGGCCGCCCGACCTTCTCGCCGACCTTCGTGCGCGGGACGAGGCCGGTCGAGTACGACCTGTGGTTGGCGCACCCGGCGATCGTGGCGGCCGCAAAGGAGAGATCGCCTGCGCCGTCGGGTCTCCACCGATGGGTCTCAGGTCGAACCGTTCCCTATGACCGTGAGTTCGGATGGCCGAGACACGAAGAAGACGCGGGCCGGTTGGATGGCGGCGCGCTGGCCGGCAGCCGTGCCGACTCGAGCTGGTGCGCGGACATCGTGGTGTACACGAACGCCGACTACGACAGTCTGCTACCGCCCGTGTGGAACCACCTTTCGAGCTACCCGAGCCGAAAGGTGATGTACTTCACGGGGAGTTCCAGCCTGGACGACGCACGGACCTGCTACACTGGTGTCTACTGGGCCAACGTGGCGTACAACCAGGGGAGCGGGACACAGAGGTTCCCAACGGACAGTCCGGGCCCGCTTCTGTTGATCGTCGGTGACAGCGGAGCCGCTCCTGAGCGCACGATCGTCGATCACGGGTCCTTCGACGACAGCTACGACCGGTGCTACCTCGGTGTCTGCCTGTCGGACAGGGACGCTACGGATGTGACCGGCGAGGGCTGGATCGGGCTGGTGCACCGCATCCCCGGCGCCACCGTGGCCGAGGTGAGCACCGCCTGTGCGGGGGCCGACGACTGGAACGCCGGGGACTACGTCGATCCCGGACGGCAGGTGATCCAGATCGTGGGGAACGAGCTTGCCGAGACAGCGGTGGACTGGCCGATCGACATGGCTGATCGTGCGGCTTCTGAGTTCCTGGGCGAGGGCTATCTGCCAAAGCCTGTTCTCGTCGAGAGCGACTTCGGAGAGGGCGAGTCGAAGGTGGCGGCGTTCAACGCGCAGCTTGAGACGGGCGCGGCGGTGCTCTGGGGGTTCGGGAGACTGACAGGTGCGGCAGGCTACAGCAAGTGGCCCGGCAGCTTCGTGGGGTCTCCTGACAGCACGTATCACGCTCGCAAGCAGCGGATGATCGCTCTCCTGCCCGGCTGCTCGACGATGCACGTGTACATCGGCTACTCGCCGCTCTCGGCGCCTCGGATCGAGAGGTGGATGTTCAACGAGCCGGATCTCACGCAGATAGTGGGAGGCGTCGGCCACCTTGTAGGCGGCTGGGAGCACCAGCACCGGAAGGCGGAGGAGCTGTACATGGCGGCGTGGATTGAGGCTCCCGACGACGCTCCACTCGATTGGGTCGTGTGGCGGGCCGCCCGGATGGCGGACGAGCAGGGGCTCGATTGGATGAGTGAGTACTTCCGGTCCGCGGCGACCATCGGCGGGTATGTTCTGAACCGGCCTGGGGACGAGAGCTACACGTGGGTGCCGGAAGGGACGGATGGCCTTCCGGCCACGTGGTCGCTGCGCCAGAACGCGCCGAACCCGTTCAACCCATCCACGACCCTCGAGTACTCGGTCCCCGGTACAGGCGGGCATGTCAGGATGGACATCTACGACGCCTCGGGGCGACACGTGGCCGGTCTTGTCGATGCCGACAAGGCGCCCGGTGTGTACCGTGTCACCTGGGATGGTTCGAACGACAGCGGTGCGAAGGTGTCGTCCGGCGTGTACTTCTGCCGGATGGAGGCGCCGGGGTTCACCGAGCGCCGGAAGCTCGTTACCATCAAGTGATGGATCGCGGCGGGTGTCCCCTCGCGCCCGCTTGCTCCGCAGCCGAAGCCGCCGGCCGTCGCGTTCTGCCCGCGCAGGGCTCCCGATGGCCGGCGGTGCGGCTTGAGGTCTCACCCGCGCCACCCGTCTACCCATCCTCGCCGTCTGGCAGTCGGCAATGCGCCCACACGGTCCACTTGAGGCGGAGCCTCGCCCCTTCGGGAGAGCGCCGCCGCGCGCTCCGGCAGCGACCGCACAAACGCCGGCCCGAGAATGTAGAGCGCCGCGAGGCAGTAGACCTCGAGATCGAGCGCCTCGTTCCGCTCGCGGGTCTTGATCCACTCCCGGACCGTGCCGCGGTTCTTCACCCACTTGCGGACCGCCTTCTCGGCAGTGAGTTGCGCGACGTACTCTTCGTCGATCCACTCCGGCAGATGGCAGTAGCCGGGCCCCGGCGCGGCGATGCGAAGCCTCGAGTAGACGATCTCCTTGCCGGTGTCGACGCAGAGCGTGAAGAGCTTGGCGCGGTATCGGTTGTGGTCTGATGGCCTGCCCACGACCGGCTTCCCGCGCTCCGAGCCGCCGCGCACGGCGAAGATGCGCCTCTCGATCCGCGCCCGGCAGAACCGGTAGACCTGCTCCGAGTGGTGCCCGCCGCTGTCGACGGCCACGCAAGCGATGGGGACCTTCTGGCCGCTCTCGTGCGTGAACTCCTGCCTGAGGAATCGATCGAGGTCGAGCCAGACCTGATCCCGGCCGGGATCGCCGTGGAACTGCGAGAACGCGATGAGCCAGGACTCCTCGGCCGCACCGTAGCCCTTGACCGCGCACTCGAGGCGGTCGCCCTGGACGTCCCCCGAGGCCCCGAGCACG
>JBDRTQ010000485.1:0-5311 GCA_043823885.1 Candidatus Eiseniibacteriota bacterium
TGTATCTCACCGACTATCTCCTCAATGATATCTTCGAGCGTGACCAGCCCGGCCGTGCCGCCGTACTCGTCAACGACTATGGCGATGTGCGTGCGCCTGCGCCTCAACTCGCGCAGAAGCTCGCCGGCGTTCTTGCTCTCGGGTGTGAAGAAGGGGGGACGGAGTATGTCCGTGATCCGTCTGTCCCGGTCGGTCTCCGTGTCGAACTTCAGAAGGTCTTTCGCGTAGAGAATGCCGACGATGTGGTCGATGTCCCCCTCGTAGATCGGCACCCGCGCGAAGCCCAGCGCCTTGACGCCGTCGGTCGCCGCACCGACCGTCACCGTGCTGTCGAAGCACTCCATGTCGACTCGCGGGACCATCAGTTCCCTTACGACGGTGGCGCCGAATTCCATCACGCTGTCGATCATGTCGCGTTCGTCTCCCTCGAGAGTTCCGCGCTCCTCACTCAGGGCGACGATGGTGCGCAGCTCCTCGGCGGTGACGAACGGGCGAACTTCACCCGCAGGGTCTCCCCCAAGTTTGCAGACCAGCATTTCCAGGCCGCTGACGACCGGACGCATGACCTTCATGACCATGGACAGAAGCCCGGAACCCCTGCGGGCGAATTCGATGTTACGTTGCATCGCGTACATCTTGGGTGCGATCTCGCCGACGACCAGAATGACGAACGTGACCACGCCCACTTCGAGGGCTATGGTCAGTCCCTCCGGGTAGCCCCCGACGCGGCTCAACTCCAGGGCCGCGAGAGCTCCGAGAGAGCCCGCGGCGACGTTGACGAGAGTGTTGCCGAGAAGGATGGCAATGAGGAGCCGCTCGGGCTCCTCCATCATGCGCCGGACGCGGCTCCCGGGCGTCATCTCACTGAGGTCGAGCTTCGACAGGGAGAAGAAGGCCGTCTCGGAGCCCGAGAAGAGGGCCGAGAACCACAGGAGTACGGCTAGTCCGACGCCGGCTGAGACTAGAAAGGTCATTGCATGTTCTTCGAAAGGGTTCGCACGTACCTGTTCTCCAGGTTTCTCATCTTCGTGCGTTCGCTCGAGTTCTCGTGGTCGTGCCCGAGAAGGTGCAGCACGCCGTGGGCCACGAGCGTAAGCACCTCGTGCTCCGGTGTTCGCCTGTAGCGCTGCGCCTGCGCGATGGCTCTGTCCACCGAAATGACGACGTCGCCGAGGACGGGCTCGAGTTCCTCCGGGTCTCCATCGACGCCGGGGAGTTCGCCGTCACGCATAGCGAACGCAAGAACGTCGGTCGCCTCGTCCGTATCGCGGTAGGCGGCGTTGAGTTCTTTAACGAAGGCGTCGCGAGCGAACACAACAGAGAGGTCGCTACCTGCCCCGCCGTGGTCGTCGAGAATGAGATTGACCAGGCGCCTGATGCCCGGCGTGTCCAGCTTGAGCGCCCGCTGTCTGTTCTCTATCCTAAGCGGCATTCTTGCCCCCGCTTGCCCCGCCGGATTCCTTCTTCTTAACCGAACCGGCGGATCCGGCCGAGTCGCTCGTCCTGTCAGCGCCGCCGTCCCGGGCCGGTCCGTTCGTCTGGTCGGGGTAGCGCACGCGCTGGTGGTACATCCCAGCCAGCACGCGGAAGAAGGCCTCGCGGATCTTCCGAAGGTCCGAAAGCGTCAGTTCGGCGTCGTCCAGCTGGTGATCGTGCCACCGATTCTCGATGACCTCCTCGATCTCCGCCTCGATCCGCTTCGGGGTCACAGCGTCGCCGATGGACCGAATGCGCGCTTCGATCGTGTCCGCCAGTGCGATGATCGCGGACTCCTTGCTGTGCGGTCGAGGGCCCGGATAGCTGTACTCGCCCTTGCCTATGTCATCCGGGTTCTCCGCTTCTTCCAGCGCTCTGTTGTAGAAGAACTCCATCACGTTGGTCCCGTGGTGCTCCCGGATGACGTCGATCAGGGGTGGCGGCAGACCCTCCTTCGTGGCGAGCTCGACGCCGTCTTTGACGTGCGCGCGGATGACCAGGCTCGAGACCTTGGGCTTGAGACCCGTGTGCTTGCTGTCGTCCGGCTCCAGACCCTGCTGGTTCTCGACGAAGTAGCCCGGGGCGACCAGCTTGCCTATGTCGTGATAGTACGACGCGACACGCGCCAGCAGCCCGTTCGCGCCGATGGCCTTTGCCGCCGCCTCGGCCAGATTGCCCACCACGATGCTGTGGTGGTACGTGCCCGGAGACGACATTGCCATCTTCCGAAGAAGCGGCTTGTTCATGTCCGCGAGTTCGAGAAGCGTTATGTCGGTCGTTACCTTGAACCCGCGCTCGAACAGAGGCAGCGCCACGATCACGATACCCATGCTCACTATCGCGTTCAGCCCACCCCATCCGCATCGCGTCAGGGTTGACATGCCGACGTCAGCGTTCGAAATGTCAGCAATGAGTATCGCCGCCGCGTACGCCACCACGACTCTGATACCGGAGAGATAGAAGTCCTCGCGATGTCTCACCCGTCTCACCGAGTGAGCGGCGACGACGCCGGCGACCAGAGAGACGAGCACGAACGGGAAACCGAAGCCCGTGTAGATGCCGGCGAGAAGCACAATGAAGACGGTGGAGATAACTGCCACCTCGAAGTCGAAGAGCATCGATGCCAGCATGGCGAGGATCGCGATCGGCACCAGATACTCCGACGCCCCCGGCATCCCGCGCACCGTGGCGGCCCCCGCCATTACCACGACCACGAGCACCATGAAGAGCAGCCTGCAGCGCGTGTCGAGGAGCATCCCCGCCCGCCTGACGCTCAAGTAGAGCATCAGCGAGCCCAGCAGCAGGAGCGCCTCAAGGACCCTGCCGAGCGACGGGAAGAAGCGCGTGGGCCCGGTCTCCAGCTGCAGGAGCTCACTGCGTTTGATGTCCATCGATCTGACGATGGTCACGTGCTCCTGCGTTATCCTCTCGCCCCGCTGGAGAATGATCTCGTCCTTCTTGAGATTCCGTCCCGCGTAATCGCTGACAGCGTCTCTGGCTTCCTGACGCCTGCGCTCCGTCTCGTAGGGATCAAAAACGATGTTGCCGCGTATGAACGGTGAGACCAGCTCGCGTACCGACTCCGCCTTCGAACGGTCCTCCAGCGACCGGTCGGCCTCGCGTCGCACGACCTCTTCGATGCCGTCAAGCGGGAGAAAATCGCGGACGCGCACCATGCTCTCGTCCTCGCCGTTGAGCAACATGACGGTCTGCTCGGGCGACGGTGACGTTCCTCGCGCTCTCAGGATGCCTCTCTCGTAGAGCGCGTTCAGCACCTCCCGCGCGTTGTCCTCGACGACGACCGCACTGGCAGGGTCGGTGAGGATCTGTCGCGTGGTCTCGGAGAGAACGACTCCGAGTTGACCCAGCATTTCCTGCTTCTGCCTGGTCGACTCGGGGCCTCCGCGTATCCCGTAGATTCTCGACAGCAGCTCGCCCAGGCGCCGGCGCTGCTCCGCCTGGACGCCCTCGTCCAGCACGTATACGGGAACGACGCCGCCGGCGGCGAGGTTCCGCTCTTCTTCCAGCTCGTCGGCCGGCTTCAGGACGTCGAAATCGAACGGCGCGACTATCTCTTCGCGTGCGATCTGCTCGGTCGACAACTCGATACCGCTGCCCGGAACGGCCGCGGGAAACGCGAGCTCGAGCAGCACGAGGAACGCCGCGACCATGGCCAGCCCCAGAATGATCTTCGTTCTGAGCACGGCGTCCACCGCGCGCTCCTCGACCCCTTCACCCGAGAGAGACACCCGGTCGGCCCTGGCGCCCGCGTCCTTCTTTCGCCTAAGAAACGCGGCCATCAATCGTCCTCCTGCGCCCGCTCTTCTCTGGTTCTGGCGTAGCGCTCGAACGCCTTGATAACTTCTCGCACGAGTCTGTGCCTCACCACGTCGCTTTCGTTGAGATAGACGAACTCGATCCCTTTGATGTCGGCCAGTATCTCCTGGATCCTGACGAGGCCGGACATGCTCCTGCTGGTGAGGTCGATCTGCGTGATGTCGCCCGTGATGACAGCACGAGAATTGAAACCGAGCCTCGTCAGAAACATCTTCATCTGGGGCATCGTGCTGTTCTGGGCCTCGTCCAGAATGACGAACGCGTCGTTCAGAGTCCGGCCCCTCATGTACGCGAGCGGGATGACCTCGATCGTGCCGATCTCCGTCAGCCTCTTGACGCGCTCGGGGTCCATCATGTCACGGAGAGCGTCGTAGAGCGGCCTCAGGTATGGAGCGATCTTCTCCTGGTAGTCGCCCGGGAGATAACCCAGGCTCTCACCGGCTTCCACCGCGGGGCGCACGAGCACTATCCGCTCGACTTCCTTCTGTCTCAGCGCCGCGACGGCCATCGCCACGGCGAGATACGTCTTGCCGGTGCCCGCCGGCCCGATGGAGACGACGATGTCGTACTGCTGCATCGCGTCGACGTACTTCTTCTGGCCGATGGTCTTGGGTTCGACCGGTTTCTTGAGTCCCTTGAAACGCGCGCCGTCGGCGTAGAACTGACTCAGCTCCTCTGCGTGGTCCGACGTGACCATCCGGATCGCGTAGGACACGTCCTCACGCTTGACGGTGCGGCCGCGTCGCACGAGGTTCGCCATTTCCGTCAGGACCTTCTCGACCTGCGCGACTTCTTCGTCATCGCCCTCGATCGTGATCTCCCCGCCGCGCGCGGTCACCCTCGCATCGAACGAATCGTGTATCAGCCGGAGATTGACGTCGTTCCGTCCGTAGAGCTGGACGGCGTCTATGTCCTCCACGGAGATCCTCTGCTTCACCTGGCGTCACTCCCAAAAAACGGGCTCCTGGTTCGTCTGGGAACCCAGGAACCAAGAGCCCGATGTCGTATGCAGAAACCCAGTCGCTGAGCGACTCTCCCGATCGGTTCTCCACGCTCTTCAGGGTCGCTCCCTGAACGAGCCTGGGTCAACCCCATTCACGCGCTCCTAGCGCGGAATGGTCAGAGTCTGGCCGGGCCTGATCATGTTCGGGTCGCTGAGGACGTCGCCGTTGGCCTCGAAGATATCCGCCCACATCCGCCCGTCCTCGTAGATCTCCCACCGCTTTGCGATCATCCAGAGGCTCTCGCCCTCTTTGACCGTGTAGCTGCGGGGCCAGTCACGCGGGATCGTCAGAGCCCAGTCGGGGTAGATGAGGTTCGGATCCGAGAACCCGTCCAGCACGTCCTTGTTCGCACGCCAGATCCTTTTCCACTTGAGCGGATCGGCGTAGACCTCCTCCATACCGGCGATCTTCGAGAGGAAGTCGCCCTTAATGACCGTGTACACCCGCGGAAGTCCCTCAAAGTAGGCGATCTGACTCTGGAGGCCGTCGACCTC
>JBDRTQ010000486.1:0-5326 GCA_043823885.1 Candidatus Eiseniibacteriota bacterium
GGCCGAGTCGGTCATCGGGCTGTTCAAGACCGAGGTGATCCGTCGCCGCGGGCCGTGGCGGCACCTCGAGGCGGTAGAGTTCGCAACGCTCGAATGGGTAGACTGGTTCAACAACCGTCGGTTGCTCGAACCGATCGGATATGTCCCACCGGTGGAGTTTGAGAAGATGTACTATCGTGGGCAGGAGGGTCAGGCCATGGTGGCAGGACTCAGATGACTGGGGCTCCGGAGAACCCGGGGCGGTTCACTTCTGGCCTACCTTCTGGAACACCGGCCTGTCAACCGAGCCCGGGCTTGGCGCGGACATCGCTGATGACGCTGTCTCGACTTGAACTCCATCACGCTCTGCAGTCTCTCCCTCCTGCTGCCGAAGCGACTTGTAGAGGTCGAGCGCCTTCTTCGTGACATCGAACTCCCAGCCCTTCACGAGGGACTTCCTGAGGATGTAGCCTGCGACCCCGAGGGCGTCGAGGTCACCCAGATAGGGAGCGTCGGAGTCCTCCGGCCAGCCCCTGTGCATGAAGATGGCCACATCAGCTGCCGTTGTGTGGTCCCTCATGTAGCGGAATGGCTCACGTTCCGGCAACAGCTGGTTGCGCGCCTCAACGATCCTGCACAACAGCTGTTCCTGTTCAGGTAGAAGATCGGAACCGGGCACAGCAGTCTCCAATGCCGCTCACACATTGGGGTCGAAAGCAGCTCACTTGCAGAAGGGCGCTACCGTTCAGGCCACGGACACGTGGTCTTGATGACAGCACTGTAGCTGCTGTCCAGCGAAGACCCCATGGCAATCAAAGCGGCGAGGCGGCGAGCCATGTCGGTGACATGCCTGACCTCTCCCGTGGTCAGAGCCCGGCCAAGCAGCGGCTTCTCCCTGTACGAAAGCCACTTCTTCATCACTTGGTAGCCGCCGATGGTGAACTTCCACACCTCCTGGGGTACGTCACCCCAGTACGCCACATCGTTGAGGAAGACATCGCACGTGCCATCGCTCCTGGTGACTAGCTTCCCCTTGCCAGGCATCGTCACTCCCCTAGTGCCGGCATGGCCCCACCCGGCGGTCACGTCAAGGTCCCCGGCCTCGGGTCTGGCTGGCTTCCCGTCCACGCGCTTGAAGACGGCGATGGACTTCAACTCGTCACGGGTCTGTCCAGCAGTCACGCCGAGCACAGGAGTATCAGCATCCAGTAGTGCTGAGACTTCTTGACCGAGGGCTGCAGATGCGAGCAGGACATCCCTCTCCTGGGGGAGCGGGATCCGCGGCCAGTCCTGGCGCAGCGCTGCCGCGTTTCGACTTCCATAGGCGGGCGCGTGCAGAACCGCCAGTGCGTGGAAGAATAGGGCTTCCGGATCAGCTCCAATGCCTGCCAGGTAGTCAGCCGCGCGGGGGCTCAGATTCGGCTGCCGACCGCTTGTCTCGAAGAGAGATGTGACTTCGCCGAAGAGGTAGATTGGGAACAGATTTGCCCCCCGCTCGATCACGTGCAGTGAGCTGTGGAGCGCAGAGACCAGAGGGGGATCGAACTCCTTGCGGTTGCGCTGGACGGCAGCAATCCAGAGGTTCCCATCCTTCACGTGCGGGACGTAGTCCGGTCTGTTCCTGTCCAGTAGCTTGGTCTCTGGTTCCCAGTAGAGCCAGCGAACATCGAACGGACGGTAGCAGAACGGCACGACATTCCCGGGAAGGAAACCTCGCCTAATCAGAAGTTCGCGCGTTGGTTTGGCCTTGAACCCACTTGCGTCGGCCATCGCGGCCGGGGCGATGCGACGCATCTCTTCGTGGCTGACATCCGGGTCGAAGTACTGCTGCATCCTGCGCTCAAGTCTCGAGCGGTCGATGTCAACGACCAGATCGTCACGGCTTGTCTTGATTCCAGGGAACGACACGGGGAGCAGATTCGCCAGTACTGGCCAAGTGAAGTAGTCCGAGGCCGTTTGACTGGGCACGAGTGCTAGACCCATCTCCAGCACTGGCGTGACTATCTCCCAATCGCCTTTGTCATTGAGGAGGTCCGCCCGCTTGTTCTTGCCCCAGAAGTGCCGGAACATCACGTCTGCGGTGCCTGTGTGCTCCTTCTTTCTAACCAACGTCGCAATGGCGGTCCCGACCTGTATGCCCGCGGGGTTTGTGTCTGTAGAAAAGACGCTGGGGTCTGGCTCGCCATCCGGTGTGAGCTTCCCTGTCTTCCGTTTGTCCCCGTTTAGGCAGTCGATACTAATGCCGCTGAACACCTCCAAGAACCGCTCGCGCATGCCGGTGAATGAGAGCCCATCGAGCCAAGAGTAGTTGGAGATGAAGCAGACTATACCCCTTCCGCTCTTCTCCACAATTCGGCGTTCAGCCATGCGGAAGAACCTAACGTAGAGATCGTTCAGGCCGTGCCCCTGCGGAGCGGCCACCCGCTTCGTAGTTCGGTATGCGGTTGCAGAGTCCCTTTCCTCCTCCATAGCAGTGCCCGCGAATCCGTTGTACGGCGGGTTGCCCAAGATCACGAGTATGGGTTCCTCCCGCTTGACCTTGCTCGCGGCATCGCGTTCGTCGCTGAATCCTGGGAAAGCGATCTGCTTCGGCTTGCCCTTGGGCGGATCCCAGCCGGTAAGGGCGTTGGTCAGGTAGACACCGACGCGCTCTGGCGTGTCCGATCGGTCGCTCAAGGGTGCGCCCTGGTGCTCCAGTTCGAGACCGAGTTGGAGATGGGCCACGACGAACGGGGCGGGCAGAATCTCGAATCCGAATACACGCTGCATGGCCGCCCTCTTGAGATCGTTAGCGACAAGTGCATCACCGCCTTTGTCGCGGAGCGTCTCCGCGATACGTCGGAGGACAGCACGTAGGTAGGCACCCGTGCCACAGCAGGGATCGAGAACGACCACCTTGGGATCGGCGAGACCATCGGCGACGCCGAGCTCAGAGCGCAGGACAGCATCCACACGCTCAACCTGGTAGCTGACGACTTCCTCAGGCGTATACCAAACACCAAGGTCCTTGCGTAGCGCCTGGTCAAATGCCTGAAGGAATGGCTCGTAGAAGTACTGGACCGCTCGGTCTTCGTCGAAGGAGGTGAAGAACTTGCCGCGGTCAACTCTGTTCAATGCAGCTTCGGTCCAGTCAAGGACCTCGATGAGATCGAGCGCGCCGAGCCGCGACGGATCGGCAACCTGCATGAAGAGGGCACGGAGCATGGGCACGCGCAGGAGCCAGTGCGCAGATTTCCAGTCGAACTCCCCGCTGAAGTCATACCGCGCCGCCTTCTCCTCGATGGCATTCGCGAAGGTCTTCCCAGACTCTGCATCGTGTCGTCGCGCCCACAGGACCCAAGCTGAGAAGAGGCCGTAGAAAAGAGTCTGAACGAGAGTGGAGCGGAAGAAGTGCTCTCCCTTCTCACCCTCGAAACGAAGCCCAAGAGCTTCCTCGAGAGCCTCCCGGAGGCTGGAAATGGCCGGGAGGTCTGCTCTCTCGATCCGTATCCTGGCATCGTGTGCATAGGAGGCCAGAAGAGCAGCAACATCCTGTGGTGCCGAGAGCGGAGCATTGTGCAGGAGGACGCGCCGGAGATACTCGAACATGCGCTCACCATGCTCAGTCGCCGTCTTCTGGGGATGGGCTACTAGTTCCCAGAACTCCCTTTCAGTGTCAGCCAACGAGAACGTCTCCAGAATCCGAGGCTGACCGGCGGAGTCGCTCCCGACCAGAGCGAACTCACGGAAGTTGGTCACAAGTACTGTCCCGTACCTCTTCCAGTAGCGCTCAACCTGCTCGCTCTCTGCAACGTTGACGAGATTGTCACTGGGGGGCTTCGCCTCCACGACGCCGCGTGATGGAATCTGCACAAGAAGGGGATTCTCGCTGGAGTCTGAGTTCCGTGCCGTACGGCGAAGCTGGTCTGCGGTGAAGAGGCCGGCGTCAGGGAGCCCAGCGCCCCGATTGGCGATGTGGATAACACAGCGGACCTTGGGAGAGAGCTTCTTCCCTATGTCGGTGAGGAGATGCTCAAGAGCTGGGTAGAACGAGGTCTCTGGCACGTTGGCTCTCGTGCCCCTGATGTCCCTCAGGTCGGTCAGGTATTGCTCTATCGGGTGCTCGGGCATAGACGCCTCTAGCGTGGACTACGTGTCTGTACGGTATGGACCATTCTACGCGCCGTCAGTGGAAGCGTCAATCAGCGACAAACGGGTGCGAGGCCTTCGATCAGCTCTCCTTCGCCCATCGGATAGGCGCGAGCTCTCGCATTGGTGAGGATGGTCGGCAGACTCGCCCTCAGTGCAGCAGAGGGAGGGCAGCACACCGCGTCCAGGGGCCGAATCGCTGCTCGCATACCCTTGGAGTTGGTTTCACGGGTCCTCCCTGGGGATTGCCCGAGGGTACCGGCGACCCCGGTCATCGAGAGGTGTAAGAGGCCCGAAACAAGTTGTCACTTAGGGCGGTTGCCATTGAGCGAGCTAGTGCAGAAGCCAAGCAACCGGCGTGAAACCCTGGACCTCCGAGACTGCGGTGGTGCTAGGATGTGACAACCGGCGACCATCCAGGTCGCCACGCATGGACGGAATCAGCTCGAGGGACGCCTGCAATGGAACTCCTCAGTCAAAGAGCCTACGCCCGACGGCGAGGCGTCTCGCAAGCCGCTGTCTGGAAGGCGATCCAGACCGGAAGGATCTCCACGGTCCGCGGGAAGATCGACCCCGCGACAGCTGATCGTGAGTGGGCTGACAACACGGATCCAAGCAAGCCTCGAAACAGCGTTACGGGAGAGCCCAGGCGGAGGCGTCCTGCGGGTGAACCGTCGGCGCCGATGAGACTCAATGGAGCGGGCCGCGCCTCCGGAGGAGAGGATGAGGAGAGACATCGAAGAACCTACGCAGTAGCGCGAGCAGCACGAGAGACATTCCTAGCTCAGCTCGCGAGGCTTGAACTCGAGGAGCGAATCGGGCAGCTCGTCAGACGAGACGAGGTCGAAATCGCCACGCTCGACTGCGCGAGGAAGGCACGAGGCCTGCTGACTGCTCTCCCCCGAGAGGTCTCGGCGACCATCGCGGCCGCGCATGACCCCTCAGAGGTGCGGAGCATTCTCGAGGAAGAGATTGAACGGATCTGCCACGAGCTCTCGGGTGGATCACCGAAGTGACATCCGAGGGAGTACCCGCAGGGCTGGAGGGGCCGCTAAGCAGCGGTTCTCAGAGGGCACATCGACCGACTCGTGCAGTCGTTTCGGCAACTGCACTTGGCGCGGATTGACAGGCGGATTATGGCTCCGTGATATGAATTTCTCTATTTCGGCAGGTGTCGGTTTCATTGCCTTATTTGGGGTGGCAGTACTGAATGGCATTG
>JBDRTQ010000487.1:0-3230 GCA_043823885.1 Candidatus Eiseniibacteriota bacterium
CATGATCAGCCCCAGCGCGCCCGGGACCAGCAGGATCCACTTCTCGAGGCCGGTCTCGTTCTGGAAGCCCTGGATCAACATTGGGTAGACGTCGAAGAAGATGATGTATATCAGCCAGTAGCCCGCGGACACGCCGACGTAGATGTGCTCGGCGAGTTTGTAGACCGGGTTGTCCTTGTACAGGAATGAGAATATCGCGAGGGTCAGGAACCCCGCGAGCCACGTTCCTATGAGCATCGTGGTCGGACTCATTCCGTCTCCGAGCCTAAGCGGCCGGGCGGCCGCCCTTCCTGGTGAAGTAGTAGCCGAGGTTGCCGAGGATGATGAACCCGATGACCAGGAGATGCGCCCACTGCTGCGCCGGCATTCCCCGAGTTCCGAGCCCCGGATATCCTATCAGCGTCTCGTATTCCGCCGCGCCCTTCAACCCCCCCACGAGTCCCTCGATCTGACCCGACTGGAGGTAGGGATAGGCGTCGGGCGCCATGACCGCCGTGGTCCCGAACGTCATCTTCTGGCCGAACCGCGCCTGCGTGTAGCGCACCCAGTAGTCGATAACCGCGCCGTGCTCGAAGCCGAACAGGAGGTCGATGTCATCGTACGAGTGGATGTCCTTCGTTATCGGCATCTCCCGCAGGGGCGTGCCCTGGTAGTCCGAGGCGAAGATGTCCTCGATCTCTCTGCCCATGGCTATCATGACCGCGATGTAGCCGGGGCGGTAGCCCAGGTCCACATAGTCGATGCCGTACTCCTTGCCGTACTCCGCCGCGACCTGTTCGAGCGCCATGTGGCCCAGCGGCAGGCCGATGGCGATGTGGCCCAGCATGACGACCTTGACGTCCTTGGCGAAGGCCTGGCGCAGGACCGCGCGGAGCATGGGCATCAGCTCCGGCGCCGACGTGGCATCGAAGTCGATCGAGACCATCATGTAGTCCCCGACCTCGAGCGCCTCGACCGAGGCGTGCGCGCTTATCACCGGAGCCGTCGGCTTGATCTCACCGCCGGTGCTGATGATGAGGGGGATGGTGACGCAAACACCGAGAATCAGGAAGATGATCCTCCTGTCGATGTTGTTCATCACTTCCCAGAAGCTCCTGCGTCCGCCTTCAGCCACCGGTTCTCCTCAAGTCAGTTGAGGGCCCACCACCGTCCTACGAAAGATAGCTGCGCTCTATGCCCAGCATGATCCGAAGCGACATCGAAACCGCTCCGAGCGCCGCTCCTATCTGGATGCCGCGCTTGGCCGCCAGCTGGGGGATGTCCATGATCCACTCCTGCGCTACCGGGAAGAACTGCGATATGGCGGCCCCGATCGGGACCCTGCCCAGCATGACGATGACCGCCGATACCAGGAGCAGTGTCGCGACCGTGTTCCGCGCCCTGAACGCACGGTACGAGGCCGACGCGATGTAGAACGCCAGGAGCGCGAACATCGTGCCCTGCAGAGGAACGATGCCGTACGTGTAGACGAACATGAACGGCGACTGCATGTGGAACGGGCTGCCGAACTTCATGAATCCGATGATGCCGACGGTGAGCGTGACGAGCAGACTGAGAAGCAGCGCCAGGCTGTGCCACCTGCCGTCGCGGCCCCGGACCACCTTCTTCAGGTGCGACCTGAACAGGCTGTCGACGCCGAGGAGCATCGTGAATCCCGACACGATCGCGAACCAAACGAGCACCCTCTGCTCGAGCTCTCCGAACGGCTCGTGCGGGACGAAGAACGATACGACGAGGAAGAACGCCGTGAGGAACGTGATAATGAGTGGGACCGTACGCTTCATCGGTCAGTGTCTCCGTGTGGCTAGCCGAACCACGATCTTAAGCCCTCGAATACCCTCGAGAAGATGGAACTCCCGTCCGGGGAGAGCAGCGCTCCGACAGTACCGACAACGAACGCGAAGACGATGACGTAGACGAGGACCATCTTCGCGAGGTCCTGTCCTTTGAGACTCCCGAGCATCACGGGCTCGCGCGAGAGGTAGCTGGACGCCGCGAACAGCTCTTCGCCGATGAGCGTGTAGTCGCACGCGGCCACGAAGAACGGCAGCTGTGACGTCTCCTTCGTGCCGGCGATCTGAATGGCCCCGATGGCGTGGCCCGTCTCCGCGAGAATGAGCGACTCTGCGTAGAACGTGCCCAACAGGAAGACGGCCTCCGGGCGCTCGCGCACCATGATTCCGTCGACGCCCGCCGTGTAGCCGAACTGGTCGTAGGTGAGGTACTGTATCTTCGATTCGTCGTAGCGATCTGACTGGCCGACCTCGGCGTAGGCGTTCTTTACGATCTCCTGCGCCGTCGCCATCACTATCGGGTCGGCGACCGGCACCTCGAGAGGTGTGCCGTGCACGGCGACGCGCTTCGCGACGTGCCCGAGGATAGTGAGCGCGGCCAGCGTTCCCACCTCGCTCACCGTCTCGATCCCCGGCACGTAGAGCACGGGGCGTCCCATCTCGGTGGCGCGGCCGACGGCCTCGTCGACGGCTTCGAGCCCGGGGATCTTCCGTATGTAGAGCTCGGACCCGCCCTTGGCCAGCTGAATGAACAGGAGCACGAACGCGCAGAAGAGCACGGTGACGAGGAGCACGGGGAAGCGTCCGACCGCGAACCACTGCGCGGAGGACTCGGCCGCCCCGCTGGGCTCCGAATCCGTCGCTCCCGCGGCGGCGAGCGTCCTGACCACATATTGGTAGGTCGCGCCGTCCTCGGTGGAATCGTCGTCGAACTGGCGGTCGGTCAGGAGCGCCACACCAACCGACGTCAGCGTCTCGCCCGGCGCGTATCTGAGGATCTCGTAGCTCGTCACCAGGTCCGCACCCGGGGCGTCCCCGGAGACCTCCCAGGTGACGCGGATGATCCCTCCACCGTCGTCGGGAACGTCCGCCGCGCTGACTCCGCAGACTGCCGGCGCGAGGACGCGCGACGTGTCTGCGACCGCGGGCGGGGAGAGGATCTCGGACGTCGCCAGAGACGGCGGCTGGGCGAACGAATCCCCGCCCGTGAGGGCGGGGACCGTAAGCAGCAGAACAACAATGATCGGCAGGCAGAAGCGCGCGCGGTCTGTCGTAGTTGAAGTTGTCACGTCGCTTCGGGCCTCCGTGCGCTACATGCTCGTGATGGTCTTCTCAAGCGCCTCGAGAGCCTCGTCGACCTCGGCGCCGCTGATGTTGAGTGGCGGGCGGAATCGGACGGTGCTGGCTCCGCACGGCAGCGCGAACGTCCCGTTCTGC
>JBDRTQ010000488.1:0-4522 GCA_043823885.1 Candidatus Eiseniibacteriota bacterium
CCATCTTGAGCCCGAATATGAAAAGCGGGTCCAGACCGACATTCAGCGCCGTCGACATCAGCATGATGTACATCGCCTTCGGCGCGTCCCCCACTCCCCGGAGCGCCGTGTAGACGGTGTAGGAAGAGAACATGAACGGCAGGCCATAGAAGAAGACGCTCCCGTACTCGATGGCGTAGCGATGCACCTCCGGGTCGTCCGACATGAATCGGATGATGAACGGGACAGCGAGGAGGCCGATGACGGCCATGATGACCGCGAGAGAGAACTTGAGCAGCAGGGTCTGGCGGATGACGTCCCGTGTCGCTTCGTACTCACGCTCACCGTACCTTCGAGAGATGAGCGCCACCGACCCCGTTCCGATGATCTGATTGGTCGAGCCCAGGATCCAGGCGATCGCCCCGAACATCGTAAGCGCGGCGACGTGAGCCGTGCCCAGGCGCCCCACCCAGTAGATGTCGGTCAGAGCGTAAATGGTCATCGCCCCGAAACCGATCATCGAGGGGATGCCCATGTAGAGCACGTTCTTGAGAACGTTTCCTTCTGTGATGTCGACGGCGGGCTTGTCAGCCACGGAGCCGTCCGCCACGGGGCCACCCGCTCCGTGTCCGCCCGCTGGGGTCGATGGTGTCTCTCTCGTGCTCCGGCAAGATGCCCCCCGGGGAAGCGCGTGAACGACCGTTGCTCACGCAGGCGTCGCATGCATGAAGGCTCGAGCATAACGAGTCGGGCGCGAAAACTCAACCTCGAGCACCTCCAATCGAGCACCTCCAATTGCGTTGACTTGCGCCGTCTCAACAGCGATTATAGACAGTTGCCGTGCGTTGGCGTGCGGCGCCCTCTCCACCGAGGCCCCAACCGCAGGAAGAACACGGAGAAGAAACGTGGATGAGCGACTGACCGAGGAGATCCTCGATAGCCTCCGCGAGAAATTTCCCGACAAGTTCCTGCCGGAAGACAAGGTCTTTTCGAACATCCACCGGGGCGACAGGATCTTCATCAGCACGGGGTGCGGGGAGCCCCAGTACCTGGTGCGCGCGCTCATCGAGTTCGTCGAGTCGCATCCCAAGGCGTTCTTCGATGCAGAGGTGCTCCACGTCTGGACGCTGGGCGTAGCACCGTACACCGACTCGAAGTTCAAGAGCAAATTCCGCCACAACTCGTTCTTCATCAGAGACAGCACGCGCGATGACGTGAACGAGGGCCTCGCGGACTACTCCCCCATCTTCCTGTCGCAGGTTCCTGCCCTCTTCCGCAGAAGGATCGTGCCTATCGACATCGCCCTCATACAGGTCTCGCGCCCCGACGCGAGCGGGTTCATGAGCCTCGGGGTGAGCGTCGACATCACGAAGGCGGCCGTGGAGGCAGCGACCACCGTGATCGCGCAGGTCAACTCGCAGATGCCGCGCATCCACGGCGACGCGTTCGTGCACATCGACGACGTCGACTTCATGATCCACCACGACGAGCCGCTCCTGACCTACGAGGCGACCGTGCCGGGCGAGATAGCGGAGCGCATCGGCAACTACGTCGCGCGCATCGTCCAGGACGGAGACACCATACAGGTGGGATACGGGAGCCTGCCCAACGCCATCCTGGCCGCCCTGTCCGGGAAGAAGCACCTGGGCGTGCACACGGAACTCCTGAGCGACGGCATAGTCGACCTGATGAAGCGCGGCGTCATCGACAACTCGCGGAAGACGCTCAACAGAGGGAAGACGGTCGCCACGTTCTGCATGGGACAGAGGGAGACCTACGAGTACCTTCACGACAATCCAGGCGTAGAGTTCCGCGACATAGCCTACACGAACAACCCCCTGACCATCGCGCGCATCCACAACATGACCGCCATCAATTCTGCTCTGCAGATAGACCTGACGGGGCAAGCGTCGGCGGTCTCACTGGGCAAGCAGCACTACAGCGGCATCGGCGGGCAGGCCGACTTCATGCGCGGGACGATGCTTGCCCCCGGAGGCGTGTCCATCCTGGCGCTGCCATCGACGGCGCGGGACGACGAACTCTCGCGGATCGTGCCCTGCCTCGCTGAGGGCGCCGGCGTGTCTCTCATCCGCGGCGACCTTCACTACGTGGTCACGGAGTACGGCATCGCATATCTGCACGGCAAGAACATCCGCGAACGCGCAATGGCCCTGACGTCCATCGCGCACCCGAAGTTCAAACCCTGGCTGATAAGCGAGGCGAAGAACAGAAACCTCATCTACCGCGACCAGGCGTTCATTCCCGGGAAGCGCGGCGAGTACCCGGAAGAGCTCGAGGTATACAGAACCACCCGGACCGGCTGCGACCTCACGCTGCGACCGGTCAAGATCAGCGACGAGCAGCACCTCAAGGACTTCTTCTACTCGCTGTCGGATCAGAGCGTGTACCGCCGGTTCATGTCGCAGCGAAGGGACATGCCGCACGAGCGGCTTCAGGACTTCGTTGTCATCGACTACACGAACGAGATGATCATACTGGCGGTGGAGAAGACGGAAGAAGAGGTAGAGGAGGTGGTCGGCGTCGGCCAGTACGGCATCGACCCGAAGAGCCACACGGCCGAGGTCGCCCTGGTAGTGCGCGACGACTATCAGGGTAAGGGCGTCGGTACCGCGGTCCTCTCCTATCTGACCGAGCTTGCTCAGAAGGAGGGCCTCCTGGGCTTCACCGCGGAGGTGCTCATAGAGAACGCGCCGATGATGCACCTCTTCGAGAAGATGGGGTTCGACATCCAGCGCAGGACTGAAGAGGGCGTCATCGAGCTGAGAATGGCATTCAGGGGCGCCAATGTCGGGTAACGGACACGACATACGATACCTCTTCGAGCCGCGCTCCGTCGCCGTTGTGGGGGCTTCCCACAACTCCGCGAAGATCGGGCACAAGATCCTCGAGAACATCGTGACGGGCGGCTACGAGGGCCGGATACTGCCCGTCAACCCGAAGGGCGGCGAGATCCTCGGCCTTCCCGTCTGCAGGTCTCTCGCGGAGGCCGGGGACGAGCTCGACCTCGTGATCACGAGCGTGCCCGCGAAGTACGCGGCAGGCGCAGTCAGGGAGGCGGCCGACCTCGGCGCGAAGTTCAACCTGGTCATCACGTCGGGGTTCGCCGAGGTGGGCAACATCGAGGAGGAGCGGGAGCTGACCTCCTACGCCACCGAGCGCGGCATGCGCATCATCGGGCCGAACATCTTCGGCATGTTCTCCGCGTCGGCGAAGCTCGACGCCAACTTCGGGCCCGGCGGCATAAACGCCGGCCACGTCGCCATCATCACGCAGAGCGGCGCCCTTGGCCTCGCCATGATCGGCAAGACCGCCGTCGAGAACATGGGCATCTCCGCGATGGTCTCGGTCGGGAACAAGGCCGACATCGAGGAGGCCGACCTCCTCGAGTACCTCATGCACCACGACCTCACGAAGGTCATCCTGATGTACATCGAAGGCGTCGGTGACGGCGACAGGCTCGTCGACGTGCTCGAGGTCGCGACCCGGCTCAAGCCCGTGGTCGTCATCAAGGCCGGGCGCTCGAAGCGGGGCGCGGTGGCCGCGGCCTCCCACACGGGCTCGCTGGCCGGCTCGGACGAGGTCTTCGACGCCATCATGCGGCAGTGCGGGGTCCTGCGCGCCGAGAGCGTCCAGGAAGCGTTCAACCTCTGCAAGTTCCTTTCGACGTCGAGCCTCCCCCGTGGCGAGAACGTCGTCATCGTGACCAACGGCGGCGGCATCGGAGTGCTGGCGACCGACGCCTGCGAGAAGTACAACGTCAACCTCTACGACGACAACGAGACCCTGCGGGGCATCTTCGATTCGGTGACGCCCGACTTCGGCTCGACGAAGAACCCCATCGACCTCACCGGAGGAGCGACGTCGCCCGACTTCACGGGCGCGCTCGACGCCGCGCTCGCACACGACGAGATAGACGCGGTCATCTCGCTCTACTGTGAGACTGCGGTGTTCGACGCGGACAATCTGGCTACGATGATAGAAGAGTCCTCGGCAAGGTACATGACCGCCGGGAAGCCCGTCGTCTTCTCCATCTTCGGCGGCGCGACGACCGAGGCGGCTCTGGACACCCTGACGAAGAAGGGAGTGCCCGTCTTCGGCGACGTCTACGAGACGGTGGCCTGCCTGGGCGGGCTCTACAGACACTGGCGATACGCCGGCGCGGAGCCCGCGGGCGTCGATGAGGAGGAGATCGACGAGGCCGCCATCGCGCGCATTGTGGAGGGCGCCCGCGCCGACGGCCGCAGCTTCCTGCTTGCCGAGGAGGGCCGTGACCTGATGGAGGCGGCCGGTATCGGGATGCCGGAGACCAGGGTCGCGAGGAACATGAAGGAGGCGGTGCGGTTCGCGGAGAGTATCGGCTACCCCGTCGTCATGAAGGTCGTCTCCCGCGACATCCTGCACAAGAGCGACGCCGGGGGCGTCGCGCTCGACCTCGAGAACCGCGAGGATGTCTTTGGCGCCCAGTTCGTGGTGGACGAGACGGGCGAGTATCTGCACACCAACCGGCGCCTACTTCTCACGG
>JBDRTQ010000489.1:0-2257 GCA_043823885.1 Candidatus Eiseniibacteriota bacterium
GGATCCACCGCGAGTGAGCGGGCGATGTTGACGATGGCGAAGAGAAGATCTCCGAGTTCCTCCTCGTATTTCTCCTCCCGCCGGTCAGCGATCTCCTCCCGCAGCTCGGCCAGTTCCTCGTCGACCTTCGCGAGGACGTCCCCGAGGTTGTCCCAGTCGAAGCCGACCGCCGCCGCCTTCTCCTGAAGACGGCGCGCCGAGAGGAGGGCGGGGAAGTCCCGCGGGAGCCCGTCAAGGATCGAGGCTCTCGTCGCGTGGCTCTTCTCCTCGAGCTTCGTGGTCTCCCAGTGGCTGCGAACGGCGTCGGCCGTCGTTGCCTCCAGGTCGCCGAAGACGTGCGGGTGGCGCCGCCTGAGCTTCGAGTCGATGCCCTCGACGACTGCAGTAAGGTCGAATCGATTTCCCTCTTCCGTCATCCTGGCTATGAACACGATGAGAAAGAGGAGGTCGCCGAGTTCGTCGCGAAGCTGTTCGTCATCTTCCGCGTCCAGTGCCTCCAGGACCTCGTGGAACTCCTCGACGAGGTGAGGACGGATGGTGGAGACGGTCTGAGCGCGGTCCCACGCGCACCCGTCGTCGGGCGAGCGAAGTCTCGCCGTCAACTCGACGAGTCTGTTGAAGGCCTCAGTGGGGTTGCCTGACATTCGGCACGGTCCCTTCCACGGTTCCGAAGCGGCGGAGTGAGCCGGCCCGGGCTATCAATATAGACGGCACATGTAGTCTATAGTGCGGCCGAAGACCGTCAGCCGACCTTCGACAGGAGCGTAACGATACAGGACCGCACGGTGCTTTTCAATCGCAAGTCGCGCCACGGAGCTGTTCTGCACGAAGCGGGCGCGAATGCAGGCCGGAGGTGATCGAGCTGCAATATGGGGATAACACCTTGTGTGGTGTGGAGTTAGGGGTTCACACGGGCACTGGCACGTCGCTTGCATCTTCCGGGCGGGAAAGCGGCGTAGATAGGGCACTTGCGATGCACTGCATCCGGGTGCGAGCCGCTGAGCACGGGCCCTCTGAGCCACGGCAGGAGAGGGCTCGAGCGCTATTGCTCTTTGACAGCTTGAAAGCAGTGAGATTGATGCGAGGCGAAAGGCCTTGCGGGCCCAAGGGCGCTGTGCTAATAGATATGGGTTTGGCGCAGGCCAGTTGAGACGGCCTTCGGAAAGGGCTCCCGGCGTGCGATTCTCCACCTGGGTTGAGATAGATCTGGACGCTCTCGCTCACAACATCAGCGAGGTGCGGTCGCGCATCGGCGCGGGCCAGCGGATGCTGCTTGTGGTCAAGGCGGACGCCTACGGCCACGGGGCAGTGGAAGTGTCGCGCGCGGCCGTGGCGGCCGGCGTCGACATGCTCGGTGTCGCGACGCTCCAGGAGGGGATCGAGCTCAGACAGGCCGGAATCGCGGCCCAGGTGCTGATCCTGAGCCCGCCGATGGAGAACGAGACCCGGGACATCATCGAGTATGATCTGGCCTGCAGCGTCCCGAGCCTGGGGATCGCGAGGGCGCTTTCGCGCGTATGCGTCGACAGAGGGAAGACCGGCTCCGTGCACGTTGAGGTCGACACCGGGATGGGCCGGAGCGGCGTCGGACTGGACGAGGCGCTCCCGTTCGTGACGGCGGTGGGGAAGCTTCCCAGCCTGTCTCTGGACGGCATCTACACGCACTTCCCGGCGTCGGACGACGATGCCGGTTTCACGAGGCAGCAGGTGTCGGAGTTCGTTCGGCTGCTGGCGCGGCTCGACAGGAAGGGGATAGCGGTTCCCCTGAGGCACGCGGCCAACAGCGGCGCCGTTCTGGGGGTGGAGGAGTCGTTCGCCTCGCCGCTCAACATGGTCAGGCCCGGGATCATGGTCTACGGCCTGAGCCCCTCCGGGATGTCCCCCGGGGACGCAGAACTCGTGCCCGTGATGACCTTCAAATCCCGGATAGCTCAGATCAGGGAGCTGCCGGAAGGACACCCCGTCAGCTACGGGATGACCTTCCGGACTCCAGGACCGATGCGCGTGGCCGTGATACCGGTGGGCTACGGGCACGGTTACAGCTGGAGGCTCTCCAACGCCGGTGAGGTGCTCGTGCGCGGGAGGAGAGCCCCGATCGTCGGACGCGTTACGATGGACGTGACGCTCGTGGATGTGGACGGGCTCTCGGACGCGCGCGTGGGCGACGAGGTCGTGCTCTTCGGGAGGCAGGAGGACGGAGAGATCACGGTGGACGAGGTTGCGGCGCGCGTGGGCACGATCAACTACGAGGTCACGT
>JBDRTQ010000490.1:0-3973 GCA_043823885.1 Candidatus Eiseniibacteriota bacterium
CGGCTTCGTTGCCCGCCATCATGCTGACTATGACGACGTTGTCCGGGTAGTCGCGCTTGAGGCCCGGAACCTCCGCAAGCGCCTCGTTGATGTCGCGGTCGGAGATGAGATCGATGTTCTCGAGCCCGATGAGGTTCTTGTCCTCGTACGAGAGTCCGGCCATCATCGGAGAGACCAGATTGACCTCGACGTGCTCGAGCCCGAGGGTCTTGACCACTGCGCCTCCCCACCCGGCTTCGAATCCCCGAGCGATCATCTCGCCCTTGTCGGTCGGAGGGGCCGCCGCCAGGACGAACGGGTTCGGGAATCGAACTCCGCAGAACTCGACGGACAGGTCCACCTTCTTCTTGACGTCGGTCCGTGCCATCAGCGCCCACCTCCTCTCGTGGAGGCAGTGCCGCGGGCGGCCGTCTCATCGAGGTAGGCAGAGACTCCGGCTGCAGCGCACTTCCCCTCGGCGAAGGCCTGCACGGCCGTCGCGCCGCCACTTACAACGTCGCCGGCGGCGAACACGCCCGGCATGGACGTGGCCATTGTCTCCGTGTCCACTCGTATCCGCCCACGGTCGTCGGCGACCACGCCCTCGTAGCGATCCCTCACTCCCTGCCCGATGGCCTCGATGACCGCGGTCGCGGACAGCCTGAACTCGGTTCCCGGGATGTCCTCTGCGTTCGACGGCACCAGAAGGCCGGGCTTCTTCCACCTGATACCGATGCCCTCGTAGCCGGAGACCCTTCCACCGGCGCCGAGAATGCGCACCGGCCTCGTCCGCGTGTGGAACTCGATGCCCTCGCCCTGCGCGATATCGACCTCGGAGCGGAAGGCTGGCAGCTCGTCGTAGGATTCGAGACTGCACATGTCGACCCTCTCGGCGCCGAGGTGCAGCGCCGTCATGGCGGCGTCGATGGCGACGTTGCCCCCGCCTATGACGACCACACGCGCGCCCAGATCTGGTCGCTCTCCGCGAGCGACCGCGGCAAGGACGTCCGCCGCAACGTGCACGCCCTCCAGGTCCTCGCCCGGCAGTCCGATGGTGTAGGGACGGTAGAGTCCCACACCTATAATGACGGCGTCGAACCCGCCCCCAAGGAGCGCACCTACGTCCTTCTCGTCGCGGCCCAGGTGGACCTCCGCGCCCAGCCTGCTGACATAGTCGAGTTCGCTCTCGACGAACGTTCGATCCAGCCGGAACGGGGGAATGCCCTGCGTCAGAACCCCACCCATCGAGTCGGCGCGCTCGAACACCTCCACGCCGAACCCCCGCTTCCTCAACTCGGCGGCGGCAGCCAGTCCGGCCGGCCCCGCGCCCAGGACGGCGACCTTCTCTCCCCTCTCCTCGACCGGCGCAGGCAAAGGCGCCAGCGTGCCCAGCTCGACGTCGCCCGCGAATCTCTGGAGCCCCGCGATGTCGATCGGCGTGTCCAGGTTGCCGCGAATGCAGTTCTCCATGCAGAGGATCTCCTGCGGGCAGACGCGCCCGCAGATTCCCACCATCAGGTTCGCCTCGCGGATCAGCCGCGCGGCGCCCCGGAAGTTGCCGAACCGTATCTTCCTTATAAACCTGCGGACGTCCACTCCGGCCGGACACCCGTCCAGACACGGAGCCTCGTCGCACATCAGGCATCGCGTCGCCTCCAGCACGGCCTCGTGCGGCGAGTAGGTCCGCCCGGATTCGCTCATCTCGTTGGTCTTCTCTTCCAGGATGGTCATACCACTAGCCCCTTGCATCCAAACCCAGGCCAAACTGCGTCTGTCCTCGCTCGGGGCCCCCGCTGAGCCTGAGTGACAGACCCCATCCCGCGGGCAACCCCGTCTGGATGCGAATATACCACCTCGTTCCCTCCGCATTCAAGGAGGCTAGCCCGAACTCGCCGGGAAGCCTGGGCTCGTACTGGACGAACGGCGGTGTGGTTCCGTGCGATGCCATGGACGTCAGACCGGCCGTGTAGGAACTCGTGCCCGTGATGCTGCCGCTCACCTGGAGCGCGACGGCCAGGAACGACCCCTCCTCCAGTCCGTCGGAGAGTGACGTGACCCTCCACGCGGAGACCACTACAGGCACCGACCCCATGGTCCGAAGAGATACGCTCGTGCGGCGCACGATGCCATCGGCGGTCGCCGGCGGGTCGCCTTCGCTGTCTGTGCGGGAGCGCACTCTGGACTCAACGGCTATCCGCCAGTCTCTCCTGCTGCGGAACTCGCAGCCGACTGTCACGGAGGACGAACCGTTCGGCAGCTCGGAGTAGTAGGACCGCCAGGGCCTGCGCGCGATCCGCGTCGCGGCCCAGACCTTCCAGTCGGCGCCCGAGCGGTACTCTGCTCGCAACCAGCCGACGGCGCCGTTCGATCCGCCGGAGAAGCCGGGAACGCCTCCTCCAAGTGGCGCCCAGTAGTCCCTGGACAGGTATGCCGCTCCGGCGTTCAGGCGGGAGTTACCGCGCTCAAGCCGGGCCGCGGCCAGAGCGGCGACTCCTCCCGCGGAGGTCGCTGCCACCTCGCACCCGGCCCTGAGCTCGCCGACCGATGTCCGAACGTCGAACCCGCCCGCCGTCAGATCCTCACCGCTGAATCCGAAGCGCTGCCTCACTGGGTCGCCGGGCCCGAGCCCCGGGGAGTAACCGAAGCGGAGGACCGACGCTGACAGCTCGAGTCCCTCCGACCGCTCGAAGGTCACGCGAGCGCCGGCCAGCGACTCGTCGAGGGAGGATGCTCCCTCCCGTTCCCCCTCCGTCCGATGATACCCGGTCGACCTGATCGAGGTGGCCAGGCCGTCCTCCCCGATGGAGGCGTCCAACGCGCTCCTGGCAAGGACGGCCCGCACGCACGCCCTTCCTCTCGATGCCGTCACGAATACACCCCGCCTCGCCGTGCCCTCGCCCGCCCCGTCGTACCGCCTGACCGAGTCGCGGCGGCGGGGGTACGCCGCTTCCGACGGGAACCCCCCGCTCCTGAGGAGCAGTCCCTGTCCCCAGCTTCCGACGAAGTCGCCTGCGCCCACGGTGAAGGCCGGACCGTCCTCCGCCGCGTCCGCGACGTCGCGCCATACCAGTGAGACCACCGAGTGGTCCGCCAGGCCGGACTCCCCCGCGTCCTTCTCGCACGCGACCGACAGGTCCAGCCTGTCCCCATACGACACGCGCAACCTGGCGAACGTCCCCGTGCCGTTCACCACGCCCCGCGCGCCCCATGCCGAGTCCCAGCGCTCCTGCGCCGTCGCGCGCAGGCGCAGCTCCCAGCTGACCGGCGACCCGGCGGTGCCCGGCACCGGGGCCGCCGCGTCCTCGCCCTCCGGCGTTGCCGTCCCGGGGATCGGCGGATGCGCGACATGACGCGCGACAAGGTAGGGCCGCACGGCCGGCAGTGCCTCGCGGCTGATACACCCCCTCGCCACAAGTTCGTCCAGTGACGAAGCCGGTCCCAGCACGTCACGCCTGGCCACAATGCGCACGGCGGCCGCGGGGTCGAGGAACGGGACGCGCAGGAGTTCAGACAGCCCGGCGGCGTTGACGTCGACGGGGTTCTCCCTGAAGGCCGCCGTCTCGCGCAGAAGTTCATCCAGCCCGTCGAGCGCGACGTCCTCGTCTTCCAGCCCGGCGAGAACCTCGCGAAGAACGGAGTCGTCGGGTGAGATGTCGTCCACGCCCGACGCGACGTCGTCGGCCCCGCACCGCGCGGGGAACGCCGAGATTACAACAGCCAGCAGAAGGGCCGTGGCGTCACGGCTCGATAGTGACCGACACAAATGAGCTCACTCCCAACTCGGGGTGCCATTGGACCGCGATATCCACGGTCGGCCACGGGCCGCCGCTTCCGCGGCCCACGCCGAACCCGAAACCGAGCCGCCCGGGCGAATCCCGCGCGCCCGCCCGGACGTGAAGCCAATCGGTCAGCGCTGCCTCGAGACTCAGTACGGTCGAGGGGGCGAACGTCTCTTCGAGCAGAAGCGTCCACCGCATCGACACCGACGGCAGAG
>JBDRTQ010000491.1:0-2575 GCA_043823885.1 Candidatus Eiseniibacteriota bacterium
GTTCTCGTGCGTGGCCTTCGACATAGGAACCGGCAAACCGGAGCCCCAGCGCAGGGAGAGGACGACCAAGTGGGTCTTCTCCGCCGCCTCCTCCCCGGACCTCAGCGTCGCAGACGCCATCGGAGCGTCGATGGCTATTCCTGGAACGCTGCCCCCGAAGAAGATCGGTAGCAGGTTCTACATCGATGGCGCGACTGTCGAGCATCTTCCCATAGCCACGGCGTTCCACGACTGGGAGTCAACGCGCAGACTCGGGCGACGCCGCACGGCGGTCATCGCGGTGGACCTGGGGTACGGCGGTAACGCTCCCCGTGAGGAAGCGATCTCGCACCCGATGGACCTCGTCCTCTACTCGAACAGCATTCAGGGCCGCGCCATCACCGACCACAACATCCTTCACTGCCACAGGCCGCGGCGAGGATTCTCCGTGATCCTGCTCAGACCCAGGACCATGAGCGTCGGGATCTGTGACGTCGAGAAGATCCCTGCTGTGATGAAGACCGCCTACGAGGAGACGCTCCGGCAACTCTCCGGGCACGGCTTCCTTGACCTGACTGATGAGCACACCAGGAGGGCGAAAGCCTGCCTCGGACTCGGGGACCTCGAGTCCGGGGGCGAGCCGCAGGAGACGTAGCAGACGCCCTTCACACGTCCGCGGTCCGCTCGAACCTCTGCCCGAGCCCAGGCTCTACCGCCACACGCCCTCGTCATCTCCGTACAAACAGACCGACCCCTTTCGGGGTCGGTCCGGCGCGCTGCCGCGCGCAATTTGCCAGACCGAAGCCTGGCTGCGGGGCATCCCACGTCAGCCGCGTTGGACTACCCTTGAACTACCCTGCCACTCCTGAACTCTCGCGCGCTCGCGTCTGTGCGGGCGGCTGCGGTTCAGACGCCTCGCGCCTCGCCGCCGGCGTCGCGGGGCTCGCCCACTTTGGGGGGGAGGGCTCTGTCTTGTCGAAGCACGCCTCGCAGTACTCGTATCCCTCGAGGAGCGCCCCGTCAAGTGAGTCCGGTTCGAACCCGGCGGCATCACCTCTTCGGACCGTCTCGTACAGTCCGCATCCGTCGCAATCCGGGTGCCACCTGTCATGGACGATCTTCGTGCTCCGTTCGCCCACATACCGGAGTCGCCCCAGTTCCATTAGCTCGTAGACCATCGCTGCACCTGAGCCTCTCTGTCGAAGAAGTCGCGTTGCGGACGTCCGGTGACACCACCACCGCGAGGGCGCACGGCCCCTCCCCAGCTGCCCCAGGCGACCGAAACCGGGACAGCTCCGTTTGAGGACCAGACAACTCGCGCTGCCCTCCTGTAAGGCAAGGTGTGTGCCGACTTCTTCCAGGAATCTCCGGGAGGTGGAACCTGCGACAGTTCCATCAGTTACGGATTCTTCGGAATTCGTGTGGGTGCCGGTCCGCGCTTCCCGCCTCCGAATCTGTTGCCCCGGAGCGCCCCCCCGGCGACCTCGCGCACGCAATTGCTTGAACAGCAGCGACTTACGGCTGTCGTCCAACGACGACAGCCGCCCCTTGCCGACGTCACTCCCCACGATCTTCTGAGTGAGACCCGGGGCGAACTCCGCGACGCCTCCGATCCACCCCAGCTCCCTCTCGCAGGCCCGACCTCACGTTCGAAGACGTCTCGGCACTTGCACAGCGCCCCGATACTAGCTAGACTGTGACATACAAGAAGCAGATGACTGTCGATGTCATCCCGCGTTCGCCTGAGTCCGCTGCTCGATTGATTGGGCGGTGCGACACCAATGACGGAGGAACTGCATGAAGATCAGACACTTGCTCCTCACGCTCCTGATCCTGTCCACCCTTGGCCTGCTGCTGGCGGGCTGCGGACAGAGCAACGAACAGGTCGAGACCAGCAGCTGCTCCGCCTCCGAGGAGGGGGTCTCGGTCACGTGCGAGGGCAGGGATGGCGACATGACGTGCGCGGTAACGTGCTCCGGAGCTGAGGGAAGCTCCGAGTCTGTCGTCACCTGCCAGGGACACGATGGCACGAGTGACTGCACCGTGACCTGCGACCACGCCGATGGCGAAGAGTGCACGTGCGCGACGGCGGCGACATCCGGATGCCCCTCCGCCAAGGCGGATGGCGCTGCAGCGTGCCCGGGAATGGCCAAGACGGCTGATTCGGGCGGCTCCTGTGCAAGCAAGGCAGCCGGCACCTGCCCCATGAGCGACGCTGCGAAGGTGACCGAAGGCTCGACGAACTAGACAGCTGCCCCGGACGACCGGCCCGCTACAGCGAGGGAGACCCGGTCGCCGGCAGGTGGATGAAGCAACAGGGCGCCGGTGGTGGTGGAATGTCGACAGCATTCCGCGCTGCCGGCGCCTCTTTCTTTGTTGACTCCGAATTGGCGTCGTGATAGAGCCGTCACGTCAGCCAGATAACAGACAGCGGTGGTGGCTCGCGATCTCGGTGCACCAGGCGGCCGCCCGGTTCGTTCCGCCGAAACCAGAGCCACCAGCCAGGAGTTCGCCATGCTCCACGAACGTCGTCAGCACGCGTTCGCTTTGGTCTTCCTCGCCCTTTTCGGGATTCTCTACTTCGTCTCCCCCGCCG
>JBDRTQ010000492.1:0-7091 GCA_043823885.1 Candidatus Eiseniibacteriota bacterium
CGCCGAGGCCGGCGGAATGCTCTCGAGCGGGAAGCCCAGCAGCGTCATGGTGGTCCGGACCAGCGGGGTTCCTGAGGCGGTGGCCATCAAGGTCGACGTCTCGAAGTTCCTTTCCGGCAGGGACCTGTCGCAGGACCTGCCACTCGAGCCGTACGACGTGGTCTTCGTTCCCAAGTCCGTCATCGGCAAGGTCAACGAGTTCGTGGATTTGTTCTTCACTTCTATCGCGCCCGCGCAGCTCTTCTACCTGCGCGGGTATGACATAGCCAACAGAGGCACAGCTATCTTCTATCAGTAAGAGGTTGCAGGCGGTCCCAGGAATGTGAGGGAGCATTGAGGCGCGAGATCAAACAGACCGAAGCCGTCCTTCTGGAAGAGATTCTCTACGTCATCTTCCGCAGAAAGCTTCTGATCACCGTACTGCTGCTCATCGCGGGCGGCATCTTCGCCTACGGCGTTCTGACGGAGGTCGACGTCTACAAGGGCGAGGCCATCGTGATGATCCGTCGCCTCCCGCTCGGCTACCAGATGCCGGCTGAGAGTCGCTCCGTACTGCTGCGCGGTGAGGTGGTGAACTCGGAGATAGCGATCATCACGAGCCCGGCGGTGGCGGAGGCAGTGGTTGACCGGCTCAGGCTGGACGAGGGGAAGGACCGGGCAAGAGCAATCCACAACGTCAACCGGCAGATCAAAGGGGAAGCGGAACCCGAGTCCAACATCATCAAGATCAGCTATTCCAACCCGGATCCCGTCAAGGCTGCGGAGGTGACGAACGCGGCGCTCGACGGCTATTTGAGCGTCCGCGCGAGGGTGGCGCTCGACTACGACGCAGTCGACTACCTTGACCAGCAGGCGCAGCGCGTCAGGGCCGAGATAGACTCCATAGGTGCCGAGATCTCGCGCTACGGCGCCGAGGACGGGCAGCTCTCGCAGGGCGTCAAGGGCGAGCAGCACATGGGCCTCATCAACCGGTTCATGAACGCGCTTGCGGAACTCGATTCATCCATCTACTCCAACGAAGAGAAGATTGCGGCGACCGAGGAGTGGCTTGCGTCCGAAGGGGACATCACGCAGGCCCCCAACAGCGAGATATACGACATGGCGACGGTCAGGCAATCGAAGATCACACATCTGAATCTGAAGTCAGAGCTGGCCGCGGCCCAGGCGAGATACGCTCCCGACCACCCGGAGGTCAGGCGGCTCGAGCGCGAGCTGAGTTCGGCGGCGCAGATCGTGCGTACCGAGATCGAGCAGGCGCTTCTCCGCCAGAAGACGCATCTCGATGAGTGGAGGGCGGAGAGGCGGGCGACCGCCAGGATCCTGGATGAGTTGGCGGCCCAGAACTCCACGCTGTCGGACGAGAACATGCAGATCCGCCTGCTCGAGCACGAGCTGTCGATTCGGGCGGACCTCTATTCGGTCATCATGGACAGGCGCGAGCAGTTCAGGATCACCGCTGCCACGGATCCGACCCTGCTGAACATCGGTGTGGTGTCGAGGGCAGCCGTACCCGTGGAGCCTGACACGGCGGGGATCAACATGAAGTCGGTCTTCGCGTTCTTCACGCTCCTGTTTGGCCTCGCGTTTGTGTTCGCGGTTGAGAGGATGGATCTGTCGTTGGTGCGCCGCTCCGACATCGAGCGAGAACTCGGTCTCAAGGTGCTCGCGGTCGTGCGATACCGAGCGAGGTGCTAGGAGGGGAAGCTGTACACGAGGTTCTACAAGCTGGCCGAGAGGCCCTTTGAACTGACTCCGGATCCGCGCTACCTCTTCCTCAGTTCGCGGCATCGGGAGGCGCTCGCGCATCTGACCTACGCGGTCGAGGAGAGGCGCGGCTTCGTTCAGTTAACCGGCGAGATCGGCACGGGCAAGACGATGATGCTCGACGCTCTCGTGCTCGGTCTCGACGCGCGCACCCAGGTGGCGCGGCTGTCGCACACCACCATTTCTGAGGAGGAGCTTCTCGAACTCATGGTCTCCGAGTTGGGTCTCGACCCGCGCGGGGAACGCAAGCTCGAACGGCTCCGGCAGATACAAGAGTTTCTGGACGAGTGGACAGCGGCCGGCAGGAACTCCGTGCTTGTGGTCGATGAGGCCCAGAACCTCTCTCTTCCGGTCCTCGAGGAGATCAGGTTGCTCTCGAACCTGCGCTCCCAGGGGAAGTGTAGCCTCCAGATCGTCCTTGCCGGTCAGCCGGAGTTCCGAACGAAGCTCGATCAGGAGGACCTGCGCCAGCTCAAGCAGCGGATCGGCATCAGGTACCATCTGACCCCGTTGTCAGCGCGGGAGACGGGGGAGTACATAGTCCACCGGCTGAGCGTCGCGGGCGCGAACGGATCGACCATTTTCGACAAGGGTGCGGTCGAGGCCGTGTTCGCCTACGCGGGCGGCGTGCCTCGTATGATCAACGTCGTCTGCGACAGGGCCCTGGTTGCCGGGTACGGCGCGAACCGCAAGCGTATCGGCAAGGCGCTGATACTGGAGACCGTTGAGGACATAGAGGGAACGGAGCCCGGGTCGGCCCGGGTCGACAGATCGGGGACGATGTCCGTCGCGGGCGAGACCGATGAGGCGGTGGAGTTGCCCTCGCGGGGCGCGTCCGGAGCAGTCGTTTCGGCCGGAGTGATGTCGGCCGACCTCCGGTCGCCTCGCTCGCCATCACACGCCGTTTCTCCCGGCCGCGGCGCGACGGAGCGGGCCGGTTCCCACACCCGCGGCGAGCGGGACAGGCCCGGAGTCGTCGGGGCGTCCATCGAGAGCAGCAGGGTACCGGCGTGGGTACTGCCCGTGCTGGTGGTTGTCGCGGCCCTGGCGGTGGTCGCGGTCTCCGGCGTAAGAACGGGGTGGTGGCGGTCGCCGACCGCTCCCGAGGGTGACCGCCCAACGGCGTCGCCGGTCCGCCAGGAACGACCCGACGAGCCGTTCGCAGTCGGCAGCGTCGGGGTTGCGGGAGACATCGTCGAGACCACCGTGGACGAGGCGTCCGCCGGCGAGATCGGTGACCCGGGCGGGACCGAGGGTTCCGGCGAAACCGGCGAGGACGCAGCACCGGTTGCAGGCGGAACGGAGACCGCACCGGCGGTCATCGACGATCCTGAGCCCGCACCGAGCGAGTCGGACCCGGGTGACTCAGCGTGGGAGCTCCCGCTCACTTCCGGACCGGGAGGTCCATACAGGGCAGTTGCCCTGTCGGGCAGGCAGGCCGACGCGGCGTCGGCGGAGGCGTCCCTTCTCATCGATCGGGGCATCTCCGCCGAGGTCATCCCCACCAACGTCGGGGACACGGGTCTGTGGTACAGGGTGGCCGTCACCGGAGGCTACCCGGATCTCGAGTCGGCACGAGAGGTAGTAGAGGGACTCAAACGCCTGGGGTACGACGGCGCGTGGGTTCACAGGGAATCGTCCGGCACCGCGCGGGAGCGTTAGTCCCGCGTCCAGGCGAGAGGGCGCAATGAGCAAGATCACCGACGCCATGGACCGGTCCAGGCGAGAGCAGGAGAGACCCACCGTGGGGCAGGACGCGACCACGGGCTCCGTGCCTGTCGTTTTCGCTGCGAGCCGGGTCGGCTTGCCCGCCTCGGACGTGGAGGCATATCAGGCCATTGGCTCGGACGTCTACCTGGGGCTGCCCGACGTGTCCTCCCGGGTCATCATGCTTGCCAGCGCGGAGCCGGGTGCCGGCACGAGCACGGTGGCACGCGAGTTCGCGTCGACCCTCGCGCTGAACGGTGAGGTGACGACGCTTCTGGTCGACGCCAATCTGAGGAAGCCCGTCGTTCACGACGTCTTCGGCGTCCAGAGGACGCCGGGGATCTCGGATCACGTGCTGGCAGACGCTCCGCTGTCGGGGTGCCTGCGAGATTCCGGTGTTCCCAATCTCACGCTCCTCCCAGCGGGTAGGCCGGCCGTCGCTCCGCAGCGGATACTGGCCGACCCCCGCGTCGATGGGATGTTGAGTGAGCTCCGCGACAGGTTCGATCTCATCGTGATCGACTCCGCACCGCTTGTCCCGTTCGCCGAAGGCGTCCAGCTTTCGCAGAAGGTCGACGGAGTCGTGCTGGTCATCCGGTCGGCCGCGACGCGTCAGGCTTCGGCTCAGCGAGTTCTCGGTCTACTGGACGCCGCCGGCGCCAACGTTCTCGGCTCGGTCCTGAACGGGAGAAGGTTCTACATCCCCAGGTTCATCTACGACCGGCTCTAGGCGGCCGAACGTCACTACGGAGCCCGGCGCCTGTCAGGCGCGTCGTGCTCGCGGTGTGGGTCCATGCTTGAAGGGCAGGCTGAGTCCGCGCAGGAGAGTCCGGTGAACGGTCTGAGAAGAGGCGCCAGGGAAGCCTGGGAGAGGGGCGAGGACCAGATGCACAGGCAGTGGCCCGTCTGGGTCCTTGCGCTCGCCTTCTACGGCGTGGCTGGGCTGATGGTTCTCACCAGGGTCCGGATTCCCTCTACCCTGCATCTCGTGGTGTTTGTCATGGCCGCGGCGGTCCTTTCGGTCACGGCCATGCGCATCGAGTGGGGGATTCTCGCCCTGGTGCTCATCCTCCCCTTCTCGCGGCCAGGCATCACGGTGGGCCACCCCCACGGGTTCCACATCAGCGCGTTCAACTTCGCTCTCGTGGGCGTCACGCTCGCGTACGTGTTCAGGTACGTCGTGGACGCTCAGTTCGCGCAACTGAATCCGCTGATCCGGCGAACGCGGATCGACCGAAACCTCCTTGCGTTCAGCTTCCTCGTTCTTCTCTCGAGTCTTTGGTCGTTCAACCTGAACACGGCTCCCCTCTATGTCATGAGGACCGCGGTCTTCCTGAAGGAACAGGTGCTCTACATCGTCTGGTTCTACATGCTGGTCACGCTGCTCCGGAAGCCCAAGGACCTGAGGCAGTTCGCAGTGTTCTTCGCCGTCGCCGGGTTGATGATCTCCTTCTTCGGAGTGGCCACGCGTCTCATGGGAGGCGCCGCCGCGATTACGGCGGGCACGGTGGGGCAGAATCTGGAGGAGGGCGCCGGAGGCAGAATACGGGGCGGCTGGCTGGGGTTGGGCCATCCGAACATGTTCGCCGCGCTGCTTCTGATGACGATGCCCACCTGGCTATTCGCCGACAGTCACCTGAAGCATGGTGTCCGTCGGCTCGTGGCGGAGGTCGCCGTCATCATCGGGTTCCTCGGGCTTCTCTTTACCTACTCGCGCAGCGCGTGGATGGGAGCCACGTTCGGGATCGGCCTCGTGGGCCTGGCCGACAGGAAGTCGCTACTACGAGTTCTCTTGTTCGCGGCTATCTTCGCCATCATTGCGCAGACGGTGGTCCTTTTCACCATCGACATGAGCCTGATTGAAGTCATAACGAATCGCTTCAAGCAGCTCGGGAGCTCGACTTTTTCGGGGCGGCCCGACATCTACGCCTCGGTGATCCAGGTCATCAAGGCCCATCCGCTCATGGGAGTGGGCCTGGGCGCGATGCCGCTGCATGCCCCGCCGACACCGATGGGCTGGGTGCCGGCGAACGCGCATAACATCTACCTTGCGTACGCCGCGGAGGCAGGCCTCCCGGCCGCTTTCGCGTTTGCGCTCCTGATGATTCGCATTGTGGCGATGTCCATCAGCAATCTGAGGAAGATTGGAAGGCTGCCGGGGTACGGTTTCATCGCGCTCGGCTCGTGCTCTGCGATGCTGTGCCTGGCCGTCCAGACGATGTTCGTGCAGATCTTCACCCACCGGATCCTCGGATTCGGCTTCTATGCAGTCGCGGCGATCGTGGTCGCGACGAACCGGATGATCCGGGAGGGGCAGTTCGACGAGATAGAGAGCAAGGAACCCGGGGCTCGCTCCGCGACCAGCCCCTGGATCGAGTCCTGATGGGAGCGTGCCATTGTCCCGAATGCCTCAGAGCATAGCGTTCGTCACTGACGCGAGAGCGTGGGGAGGGGCGGAGGTCTACCTGATGCAGCTCCTGGGCGGCGTGCGCGCCGCGGGGATCGAGCCACGCGTCTTCTGCGCCGACTGGCCGGACGCCGGAGCGTGGATCGAGGAACTCGTGGCGAGGGGCTATTCCGTCCAGCGGTATCGCCCCACGAAGGAGTTCAATCCACTAGGGTACTTCATCGCGCGCAGGTTCCTCAAAGGGTTCGAGCTCATACACATCAACAAGACTCACCCGAGGAACTCCCTGCCTGCGGTGGTCGCAGCGCGGCACAGCGGTGCCGCGGTCGTGGTTGCCACCGAGCACCTGGCTCTCAGGCCGGATTCGCACTTCCCGATGGGAAGGCGGATCATCACCTCTCTGGTCAGGCGCACGAACAGGCTTCTGGACAGGACGATCGCCGTGTCGGAACTCAGTCGGGGTCAGTTGATCGACCACTACGGGATCCCCCCTGAGAGGATCGTCGCCATACGGAACGGCATCGACGTCGGCAGATTCGACGAGGAATCGGACGCGAGCGGGGTCCGCGCCGAGCTTGGGTACTCGAGCGACGACAGGATCGCGATCCTCATCGGACGGTTCGCGCCCCGGAAGGGGCACACGTTCGCGCTCAGGGCGCTCACACGGGCGAGGGAGCGCGTGCCGGAGCTCAAGATGCTCTTCGCCGGCGACGGGGAGCTGGAGGGCGAGCTCAAGACAGAGGCCCGTGAACTGGGTCTCGAGGAACACGTGCTCTTCGCCGGATTCCGGCGCGATGTTCCGCGGCTGCTGGCCGCCTCCGACGCGCTGATACTGCCCTCGGAGAGCGAGTGCCTGCCGCTGGTCATCCTCGAGGCCATGTCGGCGCGTCTGCCGGTCATAGCTACCGACGTCGGAGGGATCAGTGAGGCCGTGGACGATGGACGCACGGGACTTCTGGTGCGCCCCCGGGACGCCGACGGCCTCGCCGACGCGCTCGTATCCGTCCTGGGTGATCCGGAGCGCGCCCGCTCGATGGGACTCGCGGGGAGGAAGAAGGTGGAGGCCGAGTTCAGTCTCGACGCCTGCGCCTCCGCCATCTTCGGCGTCTACGATGAACTGCTCTCGAAGAAGAGCCGGAGCTGAGGATGGAGCGCAAGCTCAAGATACTCTGCATCAACCAGTTCTTCTACCCGGACAGCTTCGGTGGCGTGG
>JBDRTQ010000493.1:0-5980 GCA_043823885.1 Candidatus Eiseniibacteriota bacterium
TACGCATACAAGTGCAGGAAGTGCGGACACGTCCACTACCCCTACCGCATGGTCTGCAAGAACTGCGGCGAGAACGAGCACAACGAGTTCGAGCCCGTCCCGCTTCCCAAGAGCGGCACGCTCCTGACGTACACGACGCTCTACAGCCTGCCGCCCGACTTCGAGGTGCCGAGCCTGGGGCTCGCCATCGTCGCACTTGAGAACGGCATCACGGTGACTGGCCAGCACCGGATCGACGAGCCCGAGACCGGGATGACGGTCAAGGGAGAGGTCGAGGTCGTGCGGCGGGACGGCTACGACGAGCACTACGGGATGGTGTTCTACAAGGCGTGAGTGAGGCAGCGGCGCTTGCCCTCTCCGCGGCTGTCCGGCGCAGTCCCTTGAAGCAACCCCCACGGAGCATCTGATTCATGCTGGAGATCTACTCCATAGGCGACCTGGTCGAACCTGGAACCTACGACTACCTCAACGGCTTCCGCCGCGTGGCCAACTTCACGGACGGCAGGCGCGTCATCTCGCTGGCGTTCCCCGGCGTCGACCCAGGGCCTCTCAACATCGTGATGCGTGGATTCGACCCTGAAGTTGTCAAGCACGTGCGCGTCGAGCCCCACGCCGTCTTCGTTGACGATGTCCGCGTCGGGTTCAGTGACGACGACATCTACATCTCTTCGATACTGCTCCTGCGCCGCGACATCGCCGAGTTCCGCAGGAACCTCGCGCTCTTCGGCTCGTATCTGCTCGAACTGGCGCCTGCCGAGAGCCTCGTCTTCCTGCTGGACCGGGCGCGCGCGAGCACCCAGCGTCCCGGCTTCCAGAAGAACCTCGCCGAGCACGTCAGACACTGCGCCCGCGACATTCTGTACTGGAACCGCGAGCGCGGCGTCAGCCGCTTGCGAGGCGCTGGAGTCGGATTCACACCCTCGGGCGATGACTTCATCGCCGGGTTCCTCATGGGGCTCGTGGTGCTCGAGCGCATGGGGCTCGGCGACTGGTCCGACGAGCGCGACCGCGTCATGGAGTGGACGGGGTTGAGCTGCTGGGACGTGCTCGAAGTGGCGTTCCTCTCATGCGCCGCGGGCGGGTTCGCGTTCGAGTCAATGAGAGAGCTCATCATCGCGCTCGACCTCGGCCCCGCCGAGTACGTCCGCTCGTGGACCGAGAGCCTGCTCGCGATCGGCGCCACGTCCGGGGCGGACATCGGCGTCGGCTTCTATCTGACGGTCCACGAGGGGATGGCCGGGCGCTTGAAGGGAAGCCAGCGGACACCGGTCATCACGCCGACTATCAACGAGAGCCGGGAGCTCTGGTCGTAGCCAGGCCCCGTGCGCGCACCCAACCCCCGTGCGCTCGCCCTACCCTCCTGAGCCTCTGGCCCCACCCGCGATCACCGCCGCACCGTACGCTCCCATCATGTGGGGCCGCTCCGGCACGAGCACCTCGAGTCCCAGCTCGTCCTCCATCAGCCTCACGAGACACAGGTTCCTCGCTGCCCCGCCGGAGAAGACCAGCGGCGCCTCAGGTGACAGCCGTCTGACCATCGCCAGGTTCCTCCTGTGGATCGAGTCGTGGACCGCCCGCGCCACGTCCTCGCGCTTCTCGCCGCGCGTGACGAGACCGATGACCTCCGATTCGGCGAAGACGGTGCACATGTTGCTCAGGCGGAGGCCGTCCGAGCCGCGGAGCGCCGCCGCGCCGAACGCATCGATCGCGAACCCCAGCGCACCGGCCATCGTCTCCAGAAACTTACCCGTTCCCGCGGCACACCGGTCGTTCATCTCGAAGTGGGTAACCCGTCCTTCGGCGTCGAGAGCGATGACCTTCGTGTCCTGGCCCCCGACGTCCAGCACGGTCCTGCAGCCGGGGAAGAGGGCCCACGCACCTGTGGCGTGGGCCCTGATCTCCGTGACTGTTGTGGCATCGAACTTGAGCTCCGCGAGCGCGCGCCCGTATCCGGTGACGATGAGGCGGTCGAAGGGGGCGGCCTCGAGCAGGGCGGCGCACTCGTTCTCGACGTCCGGCGTGGTGTCGAACCACTGCTCGGATACGACCGCTGCATCTTCCAGCACGACGAACTCGACTGTGCGCGAGCCTATGTCCAGGCCCGCCGCCCTCACTTCGCTGCCCCCGCGTGTGCGAGCACCTCGAGGAACGCCTGCACGCGCGTCTCGAGCTGCGCCATGTCCTCCATCGAATAGTCGGTCTCGAGCTTGAGGAGCGGCACGCCGGCATCCTTCAGCGCGGATTCCACCTTCCTGGCTTCGATAGTGTAGGGACTGCAGAACTGAAGCGCGTAGTGGATGACGCCGTCGGCGTTGTACCCGCGGGCCATCTCGACGATGTGCTCCAGTCGATCGTCGTTTGGCGTGAAGCACGCGCAGTCGATGTCGAAGTAGCGGGCGGCGATGTTGTCGACCATCCCGTCGATGTCGCGCCCGCCCTCGGCCACCAGGTTTCTCGTCCCGCGCTCGCCGACGCACGATTCTTCGCCGACGATGACCGCGCCGTTCTTCTCGATGACGAACGGCACCTTCCAGTTCGGAATGGCCATGGGGCATCCGGAGACCAGAACGCGGGGCGCGTCCGCCGCGCCCACGCCCGAGCCTGCAGCGACTCGCTCGTCGAGTTCGTCGCAGAGCGCGTTGACGCTCGCGGTGAAGCGGACCGGGTCGTCGTAGAACGAGATCTGATTGATGAGAAGCGCATCACGGCCGGATATCGGGGCTGGAGTCGCCGCCCTGAGCGCGTTCAGCCGGTGGAGGGCCGCCCGCTTAGCGTTGACGGTCTCGATGGCGGCCGCGAGCCTCTCCGTTGTGATCTTCCTGCCGGCAAGCTCCTCGAGCTTCTCGACCAGGCGTGCAAGCTCCGACCGCCACAGCGCTCTTCCCACGGGCGTCTTCATGTGCGGGACCTCGATCACGAACGTGGGCTTGAGCTCTCCGAAGAGCTCGTAGGCCTTCGTCTTCCCGTCGCAGGTCGTTTCGCCGATGACGAGGTCGGCGGACGCCACGTAGGGGCAGAGGCCGGACATCGTGAACCCGAAGAACGACTTGATGAGCGCGCAGGTGTTGCGGGGGAGGAGCTTCTCCGCTTCCTCCGTGCCGACGTCGGCGCCGGCGCACAGCCCGATGCAGACGCCGTCGACCGCGAGGACGAGCTCCTCGGGGACGTAGAGGCAGAACGTGCCCACGATTGGGCGCCCCTCCTTCTTCGCGTCCTGGAGCTCCTTGACCCGCAGTCCGTGGATCTCCGAGATGACGAAGTCGAAGTACTCCATGCCCTTCGGGCGGTCCGCCTGCGAGAGGTAGATGTCGTTGTAGAACGTGCCGAGCACCTCGAGAAGCCCTTCGTGCGCCTCGAGGTTCAGTCCGAGTTCCTGCCACATGGGGGCGTAGTCGACCTTGTCAGCCATCGGTCTTTCCTCTCCGTCAGGATGTACGGACCTCTCAACGGACGCGCGCGTACGTGCCCGGATGGGACCGTCGCGGTCGCGGCGATGAGTGGCCGTTTCGTTGTGCCCTGGGAAAGGAACCGGAGGTGGATCAGGTCGAGAAGGTGAGTGGCACCGACAGCGACCGGGGTCCGCGCTCGAGTACCCGCCCAAGGCAGGGTATCTCTCGGGACGCCAAACTGCGCCCCAGCGCGGCCACTCAGCTGTCGATGTGGCTCGCGAGCAAGCGCTCGGTCATCTGCCGTGCCTCCTTCGTTGATGGGAACACTGCTGCGACAATTCGAACGCAATTGTAGCACACGCTGGAGTGCCAGGCAAGAGTCGCGTGAAGTGGTGTGTGAGGTGGTGTGTTAGGTGGGACGGGTCCTCATCCCCGCCTTGGGCACGGCGGCAGCGGTGGCTCGTTCTCGAGGGACTCCATCGAGCCGGCCTCGACGCAGTCGGTGGGGTCGCAGCAGGTGTGACACACGCGCTTGAACGCGCGGAAGCCGACGAGTTCCACGTCCGGTGAGAGGTAGTGGCTCCGAACGGGCTCGTCTCTCATGAGGTCGGTGCTCAGGTACTTCTTGTTGTCGTCGGGGAAGACGGTGGCGACGACGGCGTCGGGCCCCAACGACTCCTGGACCTTGAGGGCGCCGAGGAAGTTCGCGCCCGAGGAGATGCCTACGCCGATGCCGAGCTCGCACGCAAGCTTCTGCGCCATGATGATGGCGTCGCCGTCCTCGACGTCGATTACCTTGTCGAGCGACTCGAGCTTCACGATATCGGGCACGAATTCATCCGAGATGCCCTGGATGCGGTGCCTCCCGATCCTGCATCCCGTCGAGAGTGTGGGGGAGTTCGCCGGCTCGAGCGCATGGAGCTTCACAGACGGACGAACGTGCCGCAGGTAGCGGCCCACTCCCATGATGGTCCCGCCGGTCCCGACGCCGGCGATGAAAGCGTCCGGCGGCATCGAGCGGAACTTGAGCTGCCACCATAATTCGGGTCCCGTCGTCTGTGCGTGGGCGCAGACATTGTCTTCGTTAGAGAACTGGCGTGGCAGGAAAGCGCCGTCCGTCGAGTTGGCCAGCTCCCCCGCATGCTCGATGCTTCCGAGGAATCCGCCTTCCTCCTTGCTCACGAGGTGAATCTGGGCGCCGAGGCTCCGGATCAGAGAGATACGCTCCTCGCTCATCCAGTCCGGCATGTAGATGGCCACCGGATGTCCGAGCGCCCGGCCGATCGCGGCGAAGGATATTCCCGTGTTGCCGCTCGTCGCCTCGACGATGAGCCCTCCGGGCTTCAGATTCCCGCGCGCGTAGCCCTGTCGCAGGATGTGAAGCGCCATCCGGTCCTTGATGCTGCCGGTCATGTTGAGGTTCTCGGCCTTGGCGTAGAGAGTCCGCGGATCACCGCGGTACTTGAAGTCGACGGCGAGAAGAGGCGTGTTGCCTACGAGTTGCGAGAGTCCACGTAGTCTGAAGTCGATGTCTGGTACGGGGGCAACCAGGAGCTGCTCCAATAGACACCTCCTGAGCGCGCTTCGTCAGAGCATGTATGCAAGTAACCCCAGGATGCCCGAGTCGCATGCGATTGGCAAGGTTTTTCCCGGTCGTCACGCGGCAATCATCCCTTGACCCAATGTCGCTCGCGGGGGCATAGTACAGGTACGCTGACAGGGTGTGCCGCAGCCGCGGCCCGGCGCACAAAGAGCATAACGAGGGAACATGACAGAGCCCGGAATCACAGTCGGACTCATCAAGAAGGGCGCGTACTTCGATTCCGTCACGCTCATGACGGTGGGGAAGGCGCTCGGGACGATGGACGGCGTCGTCGACGCCGCCGTCGTCATGGGCACGCGCGAGAACAAGGCCATCCTCTCGACCTCAGGGCTTCTCACGCCCGAGTTCGAGGCCGCCCGCGACACCGATCTCCTCGTAGCCATCAAGGCCGAGAGCGACAAGGCCGCGCAGGCGGCCCTCGACGCCACCGACGAGCTTCTCAAGGAAGCGCGCTCGGGCGGCGACGCCGACGACACCTTCCATCCCGCAAGTCTCTCGGGAGCGCTCAAGGTCGTTCCCGACGCCAACCTCGCGCTCATCTCCGTCGCGGGCCGCTACGCCGGCCGCGAAGCGAAACGGGCGCTCGAGTCCGGGCTGAACGTCATGCTCTTCTCCGACAACGTGGCCCTGGAGACCGAGGTCGACCTCAAGACCTTCGCGCACGCGACCGACCTGCTGGTCATGGGCCCCGACTGCGGGACCGCAATCATAAACGGCGTGCCGCTCGCGTTCGCCAACGTCGTGAGGCGTGGCGAGATCGGCATAGTCGCCGCGTCGGGCACGGGCCTGCAGGAAGTAAGTTCGATCATCTCAAACGAGGGCGCCGGCATTTCCCAGGCCATCGGCACCGGCGGGCGCGACATCAAGAAGAACGTCGGGGGTATCACGTTCATAGACGGGCTCCGGGCGCTCGCAGTCGACGACGCGACGAAGGTCATCGTGCTCGTCTCGAAGCCGCCGGACAAGGCCGTCCTGGCGCGCATAAACG
>JBDRTQ010000494.1:0-5087 GCA_043823885.1 Candidatus Eiseniibacteriota bacterium
CAGGCGGGGTACTTAATGCGTTAACTGCGGCACAGAGGGGGTCAGTACCCCCTACACCTAGTACCCATCGTTTACGGCCGGGACTAGCAGGGTATCTAATCCTGTTCGCTCCCCCGGCTTTCGAGCCTCAGCGTCAGATACGGCCCAGAATGCCGCCTTCGCTACCGGTGTTCTTCCTGATATCTACGCATTCCACCGCTACACCAGGAATTCCGCATTCCTCTACCGAACTCAAGAATCGTAGTTTCGACCGCAGTTCACCGGTTGAGCCGGTGGATTTCACGGCAGACCCACGATCCCGCCTACGCTCTCTTTACGCCCAGTGAATCCGAATAACGCTCGACCCCTCCGTATTACCGCGGCTGCTGGCACGGAGTTAGCCGGGTCTTTCTCCAGGGGCAACGTCAGCCCCCCATCCTATTAAGATGAGGGATGTTCTCCCCCCTGTGACAGGACTTTACAACCCGAAGGCCTTCATCGTCCACGCGGCGTCGCACCGTCGGGCTTTCGCCCATTGCGGATGCCTCTCGACTGCTGCCTCCCTTAGGAGTCTGGGCCGTATCTCAGTCCCAGTGTGGCTGACCACCCTCTCAGGCCAGCTACCCATCATCGCCTTGGTGAGCCGTTACCCCACCAACAAGCTAATAGGACTCGGGGCCATCCTCAAGCGGCACCTTGAATCAGAGGGCGCCTTTGATCTTCTACACATGCGAGCGGAAGATGTCATGCGGGATTTACGTCTTTCGGACATGTTCCCCACTCAAGGGTAGGTTCCCCAAGCGTTACTCACCAGTTCGCCACTCTACTAGGGATTCCGAAGATTCCCGTTCGCGTTCGACTTGCATGCCTAATCCACGCCGCCAGCGTTCATTCTGAGCCAGGATCAAACTCTCCGTTGTAGTTCGATTCCTTAGCATCCACCCACACCGTGGGTGGTCACGTTATCTAGGAATTGGTTCAAGGTTACCCTGAGGGCGACCGCGCGAACGCGGCGCCCGTTCGGGCCCACATCAAGCTACTCGACCTACACGCTATTCAAATGTCAAAGAGCTAATCGTCCCCGCTCCCGGCTGGTAACCATCCGGGTTACGCGGCAACCGTATCAGTGTAGTCAGGCCGGTAGACCCTGTCAAGCGGTTTGTGGGTCTTCCTTACACTTTCTTTCGCCTGCCCCCGAGCCCCCTCACTCCCCGGAGAGTGTCACGTTCTCCGGGAGGAGCCTGACGAACCGGCGCTTCCCCGCCTGTAGAAGGAGCGGGTCACTTACGGCGAACGCGGAGTCTACATCAGAGACCACATTCCCGTCAACCCTTATTCCACCTTGTTCGATTAATCTTCTCGCAGCCCCGTTGCTGCGGGCCAGGCCGGTCGCCACGAGGAGCGCCACGATCCAGACCCTTCCCCTGTCGCCCTGCCCTTCCACCGTGACAGAGGGCTCGGGGACCTCGTCCGGCAGGCCTCCCTTGGCGAAGATCCGATCGAACTCCTCCTCCGCGTTCTCCGCCTCGTCCGGTCCCTGGTACATCGTGACGATTACGCTCGCGAGCCGGCGCTTGAGGTCCCTCGGGTTCGCGTCCTTGTCCGCGAGTACCTTGCGGATCGATTCGAGTTCCGCCTGCGGCAACGTGGTCGCGAGCTCGAAGTACCTCATGATCATCGAGTCCGGGATCGACATCACCTTCCCGTAGATCTCTTTCGGCGGCTCGCTGATGCCGATGTAGTTTCCGATGCTCTTGCTCATGCGGCGCACGCCGTCGGTGCCCTCGAGCACCGGGAGCAGCATCACCACTTGAGGCTCGAGACCGTGCGATCTCATCAGCTCGCGCCCGACCAGGCAATTGAACTTCTGTTCGGTCGCCCCGAGTTCGACGTCCGACTTGATCATGACGGAGTCGTACCCCTGCATCAGCGGGTAGAAGAGCTCGTGAATGCTGATAGGCTGCTCGCTCTTGAATCTCTGCGAGAAGTCGTCGCGCTCGAGAATGCGCGCTACGGTGTATTTGCCTGCGAGTTCCATGACGTCGGCGAACGACATGCGACTGAACCAGCTTCCGTTCATGGATATCTCGAGGCGGGACGGATCGGGGTCGACGATCTTGAACACCTGCTGCTTGTAGCTCTCGGCGTTGGCGAGCACCTGCTCGTGCGACAACCTCGGCCGCGTCTCGGACCGCTCCGTCGGGTCCCCTACCATGCCGGTGTAGTCGCCGATTATGACGATGACCTTGTGCCCAAGGTCCTGGAACTGTCGCAGCTTCCTCAGGCCGATGGCGTGTCCGAGGTGGAGGTCAGGCGCCGAAGGGTCGAAGCCCTGCTTCACGTTCAGCGGCCTGCCCTCGCGCTCGGACCGCTCGAGCTTCAGCAGAAGCTCCTCCTCCTTGATGACCTCCACCGCACCCTCCGTGAGTGCGGCGAACTGCTCCTTGGCGCTCGGCACCGTTCCCCTCCTTGATACTCTTGCTCTCTGGTGCGTTCACGAACGCTCCCCGCCTCACCCGGCGACTGGGCGAAGAGAAGTCGCCTCCCCGACGTCTGATGCCAAGCCGGAGAGGCCGGGTGCTGCAAAGTACATACCAACCGCGACACGAACAGGCAAGGGAAAAGGGGACGCGTGGCTCTCGGACGGCGAGTGCGCCGGGGTCGAGGTCTCCCTGACAAGGCCGCGCCGGAGGACGAGCCGGGTGGCCAACGCCTTGACAGCGACAGCAGACTGCGGTACCGTCCTGACGGGCCGTGTTGGGGCCTGTTCTTCGATCGGGGAGGCTTGCGTGTTCGAGAGCGCCGCAGTGCTCAAGAGCTGGCTGTTGACATTCGCCGTCGTGCTCCTTGCGATCACGGTGACGCTGGTCGGGGCCATCCTGTGGCTGTCGAGGGACCTGCCCTCTCCCTCCCTGCTCGAGTCCATCGAGCCCACCGTCGGCACGACCGTCTACGACAGGAACGGCGAGATCATTCACGAGTTCTTCCGGGAGAACCGGGTCCTGGTCGGCCTGGACGACGTGTCCCCCCATCTGCTGAACGCCATCATCGCGACCGAGGACCGGGAGTTCAGGCAGCACTGGGGCGTGGACGTGTACGCTATCCTCCGCGCGACCGTCACCAACGTCCGGGCCGGGCGCGTCGTGCAGGGAGCGAGCACGATCACGCAGCAGCTCGCGCGAAGCCTCTTCCTCACGCAGGAGGTCAGCCTCACGCGTAAGCTCAAGGAGGCGCTCCTCGCCCTGCGCATCGAGCAGACCTACTCGAAGGACAGGATCATCGAGCTCTACCTCAACCAGATCTACTTCGGCGGAGGCGCCTACGGGGTCGAGGCGGCTGCCCAGAACCTGTACGGCATTCCGGCGTCCGAGTTGAACGTTGCGCAGGCAGCACTCCTCGCCGGGCTGCCCAAGAATCCGAGCGGCTACTCCCCGAGGAGACACCCCGACCGCGCCGCGATGCGCAGGAGCCTGGTCCTCTCAATGATGGTGGACGACGGCGCGATCTCCGCCGACGATGCCGCCGACGCGGACACGGTCGCCCTCGGTGTCATCGAGCGTGACGACGACACACCCGCCGGCGCCCACTTCATCGAGTACGTCCGTCGCGAGGTCATCGCCGAGTACGGGGCGGAGCTACTCTACGCCGGGGGACTCAGCATTCACACGACGCTGGACGCGGAACTCCAGCGAACCGCGGACAGGCTGGTCGAGGAGCGCTTCTCGGCCATGGAGCATGAGTACGGCTACCCGATCAAGCGGGGCGACGTGTTCGACCCGGACACGCTGGAGCACATCCCCTACATCGAGGGCGCGCTCCTGGCGGTCGACGTCTCGACCGGGGGCATCCTCGCCATGGTCGGCGGACGCGACTTCAAGGACAGTCAGTTCAACAGGGCCACGCAGGCGCCGAGACAACCCGGCTCAGGCTTCAAGCCGTTCGTGTACACGGCCGCCATCGACGGCGGGTTCACGCCCGCCGACACGATCATGGACGCCCCCATCCTCATCCCGGCATCGGGTCCCATGTGGAGGCTCGAGGGGCTGGACAATGAGAACCTCGTCATCGAGGAGCCCACCGACTGGATGCCCGAGAACTACTCCCGCGAATTCCACGGGAACGTTCGGCTGCGCCACGCACTCAAGCGCTCCATCAACATCCCGGCCATCAAGCTGGGAATAATGGTGGGGCCGGACCAGGTGGCCAGATACGCTCGGGACATGGGCATCACGACGCGCCTCGCGAACGTGTACTCGCTGGCGCTGGGAAGCGGCGAGGTCACGCTCTTCGACATGGTGAAGGCCTACGGCGTCCTGGCGAACCAGGGCACGCGCCTGGAACCGTACGCCGTCGAGAGGATCGAAGACCGCAGCGGACGTGTCCTGGAGGCGCACATGCCATCCAGCTACGAGGCCATTCCGCCGGCTACGGCGTTCGTCGTCACCAGCATGCTGCAGAGCGTGATAGACGGCGGGACCGGCTGGGCGGCCAGGGCGTGGGGCTTCGCCCATCCCGCCGCCGGCAAGACCGGAACGACCAACGACTGCACGGACGCGTGGTTCATCGGATTCACGCCGCACGTGGTCTGCGGTGTCTGGGGCGGTTTCGACGACAGGCGCTCGATGGGCACCGCCATGACGGGGGCCAGGGTGGCCCTGCCCGTCTGGACGGAGTTCATGAAGGCCGCGCACGCGAGCGTGCCCAAGGACGCCTTCGAGATGCCTCCCGGAGTGGTGACGCGAAGGATCTGTGCCGAGACCGGCGAGCTGGCCGGGAGCAACTGTGAGGAAACGCTGGAGGAGGTCTTCATTCAGGGGACGGAACCCGGCAGGCAGTGCCGCCTCCACTCGCAGGACCGCGGGCAACGCCGCTCGTTCGCTCCTCAGAGATCGTAGCGGGGCGCTCGCCCCGACGCCCTCTATTCAAGAACCTCTATCAATCTTTCGACCGGCGCTGGCGCGTCGGCCCCGTACTCGAACGCCGAACCGACCCGCCTGACGGCGTCCTCCGCCTCGTCCTTCCGCCGGCCGTGAACCAGCGCCACCACGTCTCCCTCCGCCACGGCGGTGCCCATGGGAGCAACGATCTCGATTCCCACGCCGGGGTCG
>JBDRTQ010000495.1:0-2117 GCA_043823885.1 Candidatus Eiseniibacteriota bacterium
ATAACCAGAATAGAGGGAGAGCGGTCGGCGGCGCTGCTCAGCTCTCCCGAGATCGCATGGGTCGGCGCGTTCCATCCGGCCTACAAGATCTCCCCCACCATCGGAACTCACGAGTTCAAGAACCCGCGGCGCGCAGGTGACTCGTTCCTGACCCTGCACGTGCGTGTGTTCGATGACCTCGCCGGGACCGCGCTCGAACTTCAGAGGCTCGGGGCCGACGTGCTCGAGAGGAGCGACGACGGATTCCAGAAGCTCCTCGTGGTGCATGCCTCCAGGCAGATGGTCAATGTCATCGCCGGAGTTCCCACGGTCTGGTGGATCGAGGAGAGACCTGAATTCTACGTCATGAACGACACGACGAAGTGGGTCGTTCAGTCGAACACGAGCGGCAGCACGCCAATCTGGGACCAGGGACTTCACGGAGAGAACCAGCTGGTCGCCGTGATGGACTCCGGGCTGGATTACAACTCGTGCTGGTTCAGAGAGACGGGCGGAGCGGCTCCGGGGCCGTCCCACCGTAAGGTCGTCGACTACACGGTCTACGGCGGCGGTGTCGCCTACGACGGCTGCGACACCGGCCACGGCACGCACGTGTGCGGGACGCTCGCGGGTGACCAGTCCTACATCAACCCGGGCAACTACGACTACAACGGCATGGCCTACAAGGCCAAGCTGGCGCTTCAGGACGTGGGCGCGGACGACGAGTGGGGATGCACCGTCGGCGAGGTGCAGATACCGACGAGCCTCACCTCCGCGTACACAGGCGCCTACGCGCTCGGAGCGCGCATACACTCGAACTCGTGGGGCGGCAGCGAGAACTCGTACGATTCGTACGCCGTGAACATCGACAGCTTCATGTGGAACAACCCGCAGTTCCTCGTCGTCTTCGCGGCCGGCAATGCCGGTCCGAACGCCGGCACCGTCGGATTTCCCGGCACGGCCAAGAACTGCGTTACGGTCGGCGCAACCAGAAGACCGCCCGACCAGAACATCATCGCCGGCTACTCGAGCAGGGGCCCGGCTCACGACGGACGTTACAAGCCCACTGTGACGGCGCCGGGAGGCGAGGCAGGCTACAGCTACATCAACTCTGCCGACAACCACACCGGGAACCCGCCGGCGCAGACCTGCGCCATGGTCAGCAGCCCGTTCCAGGGCACGTCGATGGCCACACCGGCGGTCGCGGGCCTCGCCGCGCTGACGAGGCAGTACTTCGAGGAGGGGTGGTTCCCCTACGGCGCTCCAACAGCCGGCGAAGAACTCTCGCCGAGCGCCGCGCTGGTCAAGGCGCTCCTCGTTAACTCCGGAACGGACATGGGCACGCCGGACATACCCAATCACAACGAGGGATGGGGGCGCGTGCTTCTGAACGACGCCCTGTACTTCAACGGCGATGCGATAGAGCTCAGGATCGCGGATGAGGCCACGGGCGTCGGTAACGGCGGGACGAAGGACTACTCGTTCACGGTGGACAGCTCGTCGGTACCGCTCGAGATCACGCTCGTGTGGACCGACTACCCGGCGACCGTAGGCACCAGCGTCGCGCTCCAGAATAACCTCGACCTGACGGTCACGGCGCCGGGCGGCACGGAGTACAAGGGCAACTACTTCAGCGGGGGGCAATCGACACCCGCCGGCTCCTACGACGCAAGGAACGTCGAGGAGGTCGTCAGGTTCATGGCGCCGGCGCCGGGCACTTACACGGTCCAGGTTGACGGCACGAGCGTGCCGCACGCTCCTCAGACGTTCGCGATCGTCGCAACCGGCTCGTTCGGCAGCTGGCCGCCGCAAAGCGGGGTCGATGACGGTGCGGCTGTCGACGGCAGGGCCTTCGAGATAGAGGGCATCTCGCCAAACCCGTTCAATCCCTCAGCGAAGATATCCTACGTCCTTCGCCCGGTTGGGACCGGGCGGGCGCACGTCACTCTCCGGGTACTGAGCGTGGACGGACGCGTCGTAAGCACGCTCGTCGACAGGGTGCAGGACCCGGGCCGCCACAACGTGGTCTGGAACGGGACCGACGCTGCCGGCAACACGGTCGCAAGCGGTATATATTTCTGCGACCTGTCTTACGGCGAAGAGAGAGACACGAGGAAGATGACGCTTCTGAAGTAGCG
>JBDRTQ010000496.1:0-4668 GCA_043823885.1 Candidatus Eiseniibacteriota bacterium
TGACCTGTCGCGGCTTCGCCGCGTGTCGATCGCCGAGAGAGGTGGGCTGATCGACGTCGGCAGCTTTGTGACCCCCGACGAACGCGCCCCGGACGTGGCCGGCCTTCTGAGCGTCGTGCCCGATCTCTTCGCGGGGGCGGACTTCCGGCGCGCCGTCGGTGCGCTGGCGCGGGCGGCGAACGAGGGGCGGACCGTACTGGTCATGTTCGGCGCGCACGTTGTGAAGTGTGGTCTGTCGCGGCTTCTTATCGACCTGATGAAGAGGGGAGTCGTGACCGCAGTCGCAACGAACGGGGCCGGGGCGATACACGACTTCGAGATCGCGATGTGGGGCCGTACGTCCGAGGACGTTGCCGGGCACCTGGAGGATGGGACGTTCGGCATGTGCAGCGACACGGCGGACGCGATGAACCAGTGCGCGTGCCGGGGCGCGAGTGAGGGTGAGGGGTTGGGCGAGAGCCTGGGGCGCGAGCTCGCCGGGCGGCCGGCGGTCAACCTGGACGCCAGCATCGTCGGGAGCGCGTACGAGCTCGGGATCCCCGCAACGATCCATGTCGCGCTGGGGACCGACATCGTGCACGAGCACGCCTCGGCGGACGGAGCGGCCATCGGCGACACCAGTCTGCGGGACTTCAGGATCCTCGCTCAAGTGGTCTCGAACCTTGAGGGTGGCGTGGTGGTGAACATCGGCTCAGCCGTCATTCTCCCGGAGGTATTCCTCAAAGCTCTCGCGGTAGCGAGGAATCTCGGGGGCGCCTGCGGAGCCTTCACGGCCATAGGCCTGGACATGAACGAACCCTACAGGGCCACGCTGAACGTCATCGGCCGGCCCACTGCCGAACATGGTATGGGTATTGCGCTTAGGGGGCGCCACGAGCTCCTCCTGCCGCTGCTCTGGGCGGCCCTCCGGGCGGAGCTCGACAGGTGAGGCCACAGGCGATAGCGGTTGACACGAGACAAAGCTTGTGATACAATGGCATTGAGTTGCAGAAGGGAACTGCCCCGCCACGAAGCGAAAGGACTCGTATAGCAAGATTGCTAAGGGTTTCTTCCTAAGTCGAATACTCGCTCTGGAAGATGGCGGAGACGGACCGTTGTCGTGGTTCGTGCCGCCGCCACGTCGGTTCGATTGCGCCCTTGGCAGACCACAGTGTCACGTTGATCTCCCGCCGGGTGCGACATCAGTCGACACCCGGTTTTTTCTTGCCGAAACCACCACGAGTCCGGAGACGCAAGACCGTGTATTTCGTCGACGAGAGATTCGGGTACGGTAGGGTCGAAGAGTCCGCTCGAAGTTCCCGCGAGGGTGAGCGTTTTCTGAGCGGGAAGTTCTACCGCCGTTACATCAAGCGACCGCTGGACATCCTGGCCAGCCTGGTCGGCCTCCTCCTTCTGTCACCGCTCTTCCTTGTCCTGGCTGTCATGGTCAGGCTCGATTCCCGCGGTCCGGTTTTCTTCAGGCAGATGCGGGTGGGGAAGGGCGGGCGCGAGTTCGAGTTCTACAAGTTCCGATCGATGGTCCAGGACGCGGAAGCGATGAAGAGCAAGCTCATGCACCTGAACGAGCTTGAGGGGCCCGTGTTCAAGATCAGTGACGACCCGCGTATCACGCCTATCGGACGCTTCCTCAGACGGACGAGCCTCGACGAGCTTCCCCAACTCTTCAACGTCCTCCGGGGTGACATGAGTCTGGTCGGTCCGAGGCCGCCGCTTCCGGCGGAGGTCGCCAACTACGAGAGCTGGCAGAGACAGAAACTATCCGTGCTACCGGGCATCACCTGTCTGTGGCAGATCAGCGGGAGGAACCACATCGGCTTCACCGAATGGATGAGGCTGGACATAGAGTACATCAGAAGGCAGTCGTTCGGGGTGGACGTGAAGATCCTTGCCAGGACGCTCCCGGCGGTGCTTCTGAGGAAGGGGGCCTTCTGAGCAGGACCCTCTGAGCGGTCTCGAACCTGCTCAGGACACCGACAGATTCTGTGGATCCGGCAGCGACTGCGTCGACTCTAACCCTCACTCACACCGCAACGCTGCCGGATTCGCGTTGTAGGGGCGCCCCGTCCGGTTTGACACGCCCGAGCCCCATCCTCTATCCTCCAGCCTGTTTCGTGGTAGGCTCCCACCGGTTCGCCGGTCGGGCGATCCCAGGAGACGGACAAGGTGAGTCGTTCGACATTACATCCGAACGAACCCGCAGGCGGGGTCGGCGCGGACGTGGACGCGCGAACACTTCGCGTGGTCCTCCCGCTTCTCGTTCTGCTCGGTGCGCTCCTGAGATTCTACAGGCTGGGCGAGCAGAGCCTCTGGGTCGACGAGATACTGACGCTCAGGGCGGCCAACGTCGGGGGAGCGCTCGGGTTTCGCGACGTGTTCTCGAACATTCAGGGCCCGCTTCATGCCGTCCTGATTCACTTCGTCGCGAAGTTCTCCACCTCGGAGTCGGCGCTCAGAAGCCTCTCTGCGGTGGCGGGAGTCGCCTCCATACCCGTGGTCTACCTGCTCGGGAGGGACATCGCCGGGCGTCGCGTGGGGCTGGTCGCCGCCTCGCTCATCGCCGTTTCACCTTTCTCCGTCTGGTACTCGCAGGAGGTGAGGAACTACTCGCTCCTGGTCCTTCTTTCGGCGGCGTCCACGCTGGCCGCGTGGCGGATCATCGTGATCGGTGGACGCGCGTGGGGGTTGTACGTGGTGAGCGTGACGCTGGCGCTCTACAGCAACCTCTCCGCGGCGTTTCTGTGGCTGGCGCACACGCTCTTCGGTCTCGGCCGTCTCGCGCGGGGGCGGCGCCTGATGAGGTGGGCGGCCGCGTGCCTGGTGATCGCGGTGCTCTTCCTGCCGCTCCTCTTCGGTCTGATCAAATGGGTAGAGATAGACGGCGTCGGCGAACGCGTCGTGGTCGCTCCCCTCGCCGAGAGCGGAGAGCTTCTCAGGGGGGAGACAACGTTCTCGCCTCTGGCGGTTCCGTACTCCGTCTTCACCATGGTGTACGGGTACTCCCTGGGTCCGAGCACGCGAGAGCTGCACACCGGTTCCCCGCTGGACGCGTTCGCCCGCCACCTGTGGCTGGTGCTCCCCGCGGGCGCGCTCGCGGCAGCCGGGTTCATTCTGGGTTTCAGAAGATTGTGGGTGGAAGGGAGCGCGGGGCGTCTTGTCGCCACGGTCGTGGTCGTGCCGTTCCTCGCGGCGACCGTTCTGGCGCTTCTGAACATCAAGCCGTTCAACGTGCGTTACGTGGCCGTGATGCTTCCCGTGGTCGCGGTCACGATGTCCGCGGGCGTGGCCACGCTGCCGGCACGTCGCGGCGCTTGGCTTTGGGCCGGCGTTGTTCTACTCTCTTTGCTGTCGCTGGGGAGATACTACTTCGTTCCCGAGTACTCCCGTGAGGACGTGCGCGGCGCGGCGCGGCACGTGGCCGAGAACGAGCGCCCGGGCGATATCGTCCTGGTGCCGGTCGTCAGAGACGTCTTCACGTTCTATTTCGAAGGTTCCGCCGAGCACTTCGTCCTGTACAGGGGCCAGACGGCATCGGCGGACAGGTTGCGGAGCGTCGTGGAAGCCCGGGTAGAGGGGCACGAGAGGCTCTGGTTCGTCGAGTCCCGGCTCTGGCGCATGGACGGAAACCTGAGGACCCCGATCGTTCTCGGGGAGCTCTACAGGGAGGTCGACAGGCGTGAGTTCGCGGGCGCGACGGTGACGCTGTACGACCTTGACGAGCGTCCGACTGCTGGGTTGTAGGTGGTGATGGGGCGCCCGGTCCGCGATTCGGCCTGCCGGAGCGCTTCCCGGACACCGGCGAAAGCCGTATGTGTGGCATGAGTTATGCTTTAGGAGCGTCCAGACACGCTCCGCAGCGGGTGTGGAGAGGGCGCGCACGATGCGCGGGGGTCGATAGAGATGGCACAAATCAGAACGGGGCTGCTCCTGGCCGTCGTCGGAGCGGCGCTATGTTGTGTGTGCGGGTGCGCCGGCACGGACGGCGGTGCGGCGGTGGACCTTGCAGATTACGAGCAGCCGGCCGTCGACTTCACTGAGTACCGCCTCCGTATCGGTGACTCGGTCCGCATCATGTTCCAGGCGGACCGGACGCTCGACTACGACGCGCCGGTCTCACCCGCGGGCACGATCGGAGTCCCGACGGGCGGAGAGGTTGCCGCGGCAGGGAGGACGGTCGAGGAGGTTCGGGGCGACATAGAGGTGACAATGGCGGAGCTGCTGCTGGATCCGAGGGCGTCCGTCGTGCTGGCGAGCGTCGCGGAGCAGCCCGTGTACGTGCTCGGAGAGGTGAAGAGCCCGGGTGCCGTGAGCGGCGCGGGCGTGATCAGTCTCAGCATGGCGCTCGCCGAGGCCGGCGGAATGCTCTCGAGCGGGAAGCCCAGCAGCGTCATGGTGGTCCGCACCAGCGGGGTTCCGGAGGCGGTGGCCATCAAGGTCGACGTCTCGAAGTTCCTTTCCGGCAGGGACCTGTCGCAGGACCTGCCCCTCGAGCCGTACGACGTGGTCTTCGTTCCCATGTCCGTCATCGGCAAGGTCGACGAGTTCGTGAACCTGTTCTTCACTTCTATCGCTCCCGCACAGCTTTTCTATCTGCGCGGGTATGACATAGCCAACAGAGGCACAGCTATCTTCTATCAGTAAGAGGTTGCAGGCGGTCCCAGGAATGTGAGG
>JBDRTQ010000497.1:0-3894 GCA_043823885.1 Candidatus Eiseniibacteriota bacterium
CGAGCGAGCTTCGGAGGCTCCTGGACGACGGTGAGAGGCTGCCGCTTGATGGCGCCCGCGACGTGCGCGACGCCCTCGCGAGGAGCGAGGTCGGCGGCGCCTCGCTGTCGTGCGAGGAGCTGACGGACGTCCGCAACACGCTCCTGGCCATCGCCGGCGCCGTCGGATTCCTGCGGTCCCGGCGCGAGACTCTCGCCACGCTGTGGGCGCTGGCAGAGACGCTTGAGCCCGCGACCGATGTCAGCGACGCTATCGCGCGGGTCGTCGACGAGCAGTCGTTCACGGTGAGGGACAGCGCGTCTAAGGCGCTCGCGAAGGTCCGGCGTTCGCTCGAACGGACGAGGTCGCGACTCGACGAGAAGCTGCAGTCGATCCTGGTGAAGGAACTCTCCAACGACACCATCAGGGAGGCGGCCGTTCACATCAGGAACGGGCGCCACGTTCTGCCCGTCAAACGCTCTTCGGGCGCGCGCTTCAAGGGCATAGTCCACGACCAGTCGGGCAGCGGCGGGACGCTCTTCATCGAGCCGCTGGAGACGGTCGATCTCAATAACGAACTGGCCGAGCTTCGGGCGGCGGAGAAGAAGGAGATCGAACGGTTGCTCCGCGAGGTCACCGCGCTCGTGGGCGCCGAGGCGCGTTCGATACTGCACTCCCTTCTGATCATGGGAGAACTGGACTACCACCGCGCCGCCGCCTTGTTGTCACGCGATCTCGACGCGTCCGCTCCTTCGCTCAACACCGACGGGCGGCTTCGGATAAGGAACGGGCGGCACCCCGTGCTACTCGAGACGGCGAGACGAAGCGGAGGAGCGGTGGTCCCGCTCAATCTTGACCTGGGGACCGACGCGACGACGGTGGTCATATCGGGGCCGAACGCGGGCGGGAAGACGGTGACGCTGAAGACCGTCGGACTCCTGATGCTGATGGCTCAGTCTGGTCTTCACGTGCCTGCCGGGCCGGACACCGAACTTTCCGTGTTCCGCGACGTGTTCGCGGACATCGGTGACGAGCAATCGATCGAGCAGAGCCTCTCGACGTTCTCTTCGCACCTCAGGGTGATCCGGGAGATCCTCGATGAGGCGGAGGGCGACACGCTCGTTCTCATAGACGAGATGGGGGCCGGCACGGATCCCGACGAGGGCGCGAGCCTGGCCATAGCGATACTCGAGGAACTGACGGCGCGGGGAGCGCCCACCATTGCCACGACGCACCTGGGGTCCGTGAAGAACCACGTGCACGGGCACGACGGCATGGAGAACGCATCGATGGCGTTCGATCCGGAGACGCTCGAGCCGAGTTTCAGATTCGTCCCCGGCATTCCGGGCGCGAGCCACGCCCTGTCGATAGCGGAGGCCCTCGGGCTGCCGGAGCGGGTGCTCGCGCGGGCCAGGGGGCTGCGTGACGAGGGCTCCGCCAGCATCGACGAGCTTCTGGCCGACCTCACCGAGCGCGAGCGCAAACTCGACGCCCTCATCGAGGAGGCGGAGCGCGAGCGGAGCAAGGCCGCTCTGGCAACGAAGGAGTATGAGGACAGGCTCGAGGGCGTCCGCGACGAGCGCAAGCAGATCAAGGCGCGGGCCCTCGCGGAGGCCAGGGAGACCCTCGACAACGCGCAGTCGCTGGTCGAGGAGACCGTGAGAGAGATCAAGGCCCGCGAGGCCGCGCGCGACACCATAAAGAAGGCCCGCGAGAAGCTGCGCGAGAGCCGTGACAGGGTGGCGCGGAAGATCGAGGCTGAGGCGCGGGAGGAGAGACCCGAACCCGGCCGCCCGGTGGGCGAGTTCGTGCCCGGCATGACCGTTCGCGTCGCCAGTCTCGGACGAGAGGGCGAACTGCTCGGCCTTCCCGACGGGAAGGGACGGGTGCGCGTCCGCGTACGCAACGCCACGGTCGAAGTGGATGGAGGTGACCTGTTCGAGGTCGAGCGCGCTGAACCCAGCACCGGACCACGGGTCGAGATCACCATCGACGTCGAGGCGTCCGGCAGTCCGGTGACCGAGCTGCACCTGCGGGGATCGACGACCGACGAGGTCAGAGACGCGATCGAGCGATGCGTGAGCACCGCGCTCGTGCAGGGGATCTCACAGATCAGGGTGGTCCACGGTAAGGGCACCGGGGCGCTGAGAAGCGAGACGCACGCCGTGCTCAGGACCATGCCCTCGGTCAAATCGTTCAGGCTCGGACGGTGGGGTGAGGGAGACACGGGCGTCACGATCGTGGAACTCAAGTAGGCACGGCAGACGCGAAGTCGCCCGCCGGCCGATGCGATGCGAGGTGCAATTGGTGCGCAGGATCCCCGAGCAGCTCATCGAGGACATCAGGTCGGCGAACGACATCGTCGATGTGATCTCCGAGCGCATCCAGACGAAGAAGGCCGGCAGGAACTACAAGGCGTGCTGTCCGTTCCACGACGAGAAGACCCCGTCCTTCAACATCAACCCCGAGCGTCAGATCTACCACTGCTTCGGGTGCGGGGTCGGCGGGAACGTCATAACGTTCCTGATGGAGTACGAGAAGATAGGGTTCATAGACGCCGTCCGGGAGCTGGCCCAGCGCGCGGGCATCTCCATCCCCGAGCGCGCAGGCGGTGCGTCCTCCGCTGAGGACCCCATCTACGCCGCGAACGCGCTGGCGGTTCGCTACTTCCGGGAGTGCTTCGCGGGGACCTCGGGCGAAGCTGCGAGGGCGTACTGGCGGGGGCGCGGGATAGGCGACGAGATAACCGAGATGTTTCAGATCGGCTGCGCGAAGCCGGGCTGGGACGGACTGCTCAAGAAGGCGGAGGGTGAAGGCGTGACGGCCGAGGTGCTCGAGGAGGCCGGTCTCGTGATCGAGAGGGACAAGGGCGGCCACTACGACCGCTTCAGGGACCGCCTGGTGTTCCCGCTCCTCTGGACCGGAGGGAGAGTGGTCGGCTTCGGCGGCCGGGCGCTGGACGATTCCGAGCCGAAGTACCTCAACTCGCCTGAGACGCGCGTCTATCACAAGGGGCAATACCTCTACGGGCTCGCGCAGGCCCGACCTGCGCTCCGGGCCTCGCGGGAGGCCATCCTCGTGGAGGGATACATGGACACGCTGAGCCTCTACGAAGCGGGCTTTCACAATGTGGTCGCCTCGGCCGGCACGGCCCTGACGCCGGAGCAGGCCAGGGTCATCTCGAGGTACGCGGACCGCGTCTTCGTGGCCTACGACGGCGACGCGGCGGGCATCGCCGCCGCAACGAAGGCGGCGGAGCTTCTGGTGAAGCTCGGGGTCAAGGTCCGCATAGCCGCGCTGCCAGACGGCGCCGACCCGGATTCTCTCGTCAGGAAGGAAGGCGCGGAGGCGCTGAAGGACGAGCTGAGCGGGGCGCGTGACTTCATCGACTTCCTGCTCGCCGTGAATCCGCCTCAGACCGCCGAGGACAGAGAGAAGGCGGCCCGGGGCCTGCTCGACACCGTCGCCAGCATCGAAGACCCAATCAAGGCCGATCTGATGCTCGAGAAGATCGCGCAGTCGCTTTCCATCGACCGCGGAGCGCTGACGAGGGCTCTGGAGTCCAGACGGGCCGGCGATTCGCGCAGGGCCGCCCTGAAGGGCGACCCGGTCGACGCATCCGGCGCGGCAACCACGCGCGCGATCGGGGCCGTGCGGGCGGTGGGTGCCGCCGAACTCGCCGCGCAGAAGGGGCTCGTGGGCATCCTTCTGGCGGGTGGCGAGGCGGCGGGCCGGGTCAACGAGGAACTGACCCCCTCTGATTTCACCGACCCCCTGTTCAGGAGTCTGGCGGAGCAGTTGATGAGAGAGGGCGGCGAAACCGTCGACGTAGGGGCACTTCTGGACCGGCTGTCGACTCCCGAGGAGGCCGCGGTCATAACCGAGATCTCGGTGGGCCTATACGAGGACGACGAT
>JBDRTQ010000498.1:0-2276 GCA_043823885.1 Candidatus Eiseniibacteriota bacterium
GACAGCAGGGGCGGTCAGCATTCACGCCCCTGTCGTCGTCACAGGCGGCGTAGCCAAGTGGTAAGGCAGAGGACTGCAAATCCTTGAGCAGCGGTTCGAATCCGCTCGCCGCCTCCAGTATTCGTGCCGGTGGTCTGGCTAGACGGGGCGAGAAGGTATCTCGTCCGGACGCCGGCCACCGGTTCGTTTTGCCGCCGGGGTGGCGAAACTGGTAGACGCATCGGACTTAAAATCCGTTGAGGCTTCATAGCCTCGTGCCGGTTCGAACCCGGCCCCCGGCACCATCCCATCTCCAGCACGCACCTGCTTCCGGCAGGCGCACGCCCTCCGCGCAACACGGGTGAGGGACGCTCTCCGTCGCCGCACTCCGTCTGTTGCATCCTGACTCGCGGCTCATCCATCTCGCCACGCATCCGGCCAGAGGCGCCGTCCGACGCCGTTCCACGGTGGACAATGTACTTGCCGGTTGGCATAAAGTTTGCAGTGTGGCATGCAACAAGGAAGTCCGAGATGTCAGTGCTACGGGCCCTGAGGCCCGGGGAGACGACCGCGCATGGCGATCACCACCGCAGCAGCACGGGGAGACGTGGACGGGGGACGGCGGCTGTCGCTCGCGGCGTGCGCGACAGTGCTCGCGGTGCTGCTTCTGCTGGGCGCCGTGGAGGACTCAGGGGCCGGTCATTCGTACCCGCGCCTCGTGAACATCTACTTCGGCTCACTGAGCGAAGCCGATCTTGAGCTTCTGTCTCGCTGGGATCTGCTGGTGCTTGCTAAGCGCGCCGAGGACTGGCATCAGGCGGAGCTTGCCGAACTCCGCGACTTCAACCCCGACATCACGCTGCTCGCGCACATGGCCTTGGGTTACTCCCGGGGCTACACCGCCCCTCCGATAAACGCGGATTTGTCGGCCACGATCGAGGCGAACGGGTGGTGGATGTGGGACACCGCGGGGGGGCACGTGACGTTCGACGGCGGGAGCCTCCTGCTGAACATGACCACCGAGTGTCCGACGAACTCCCAGGGCCAGAGGCTCTGCGACTGGTTGCCGGAGTATATCGCCGAGCGGCTTTACGAAACCGGACGATGGGACGGGCTCTTCCTGGACTACGCCGTGGACGGAATCTCGTGGATGGACAGGTACCTAGAGTATCCAATAGACCACGATCTGGACGGCCTTCCCGCAGAGCGTGCGGTGCTCGACGAGAGCTGGCGTCTGGGCATGCGGGAGTGCGTCTCGAAGACCCGCGACCTCGTAGGGGACGACTTCCTCCTCGTGGGGAACGGGAACAACACCCTCTACGACCTGTGCGACGGAGACACCCGTGAGGCGTTCCCTAACATGCACGGCGACTGGTACGCGAACATGATGAACGAGGAGCACGGTTATCTGGCGTTCGAGGCGCTCTACAGGCAGCCGACCACGAACATCATCAACTCCATATGGTTCGGCGATGTCACGGCAGACGGGCCGGTACGCGGGGTGGAGTTCGACAGGGAGTTCCTGTTCGGGCTCACCAGCACGCTCGTTTTCGGGAGCGGCTACTTCTCGTGCGACGGCCCCACCCATTCGGAGGCGTGGTGGTTCGAATACTACGACATCGATCTCGGGCAGCCGCTTGGACGCGCCGAGGACGTTGATTTGCTCGAGGGAAGCGTTCCGCCGTGGGTCGACCTCACGGAACTCATCAAGATACGGCACTTCGAGAACGGGGTCGCCGTCATCAACCCGTGTCTCTGGAATGTCGACGTGCCTCTCGGAGGCGCCTATTACGACATACACTCGTGGAACGGGCAGTTCTACGAGTTCGACGGCCTCAGGACGTCGCTCGAGGTCGGCTGGCAGAACGGTGAGGTGCTGGTCGGGAACGGGGTCGTCCCCGCTCACAGGGTCGGCTCGGCGCGGGCCGTGGGCGGCCGGGACGTCGTCGCGATATCCTGGGATCCCGTGGACGGCGCCAGTTCCTACAGCATCTACCGCGCGAAGGTGGACAGCTCCGGGCATCCCGGGCACAGGCTGCTCGTCGGCTTCGTCGACGAGCCGTTCTACACTGACAGAGACGTCGTGAACGCGAGCGAATACCGTTACTTCATCGCGCCCATCGACGAACTGAGATGCGAGGGCCAGCAGTCACGTGGTATAGAAGTGTCGGCAGAACCGGGGAGCGACCTGTCCGTAGCGCTCAGGGTCGATGAGCTGGACGGGCTGCTGGCCCTTCGCTGGAATCCCCCGGTCAACTCCGACCCGCCCCTCGTGAACTACGAGCTGGTGCGAACGG
>JBDRTQ010000499.1:0-10249 GCA_043823885.1 Candidatus Eiseniibacteriota bacterium
GGTATCCGAAGAACACATCCCCGACGACGGTCAGCGAGCTTTCCAGCCTTCCCACGACGATAGTGGCGCCAGTGACCGGCGTCGGGATCTCCCACACGTCTCCCTCGGAACAGGCACCCTGCCCGGTCAGCGTCGGCGCCATGCCCGCCAGAGTACCGCTGACCACGCTGGAGTAACCGGTCGGATAGCGGGCCTCGACGCGAAGCCTGGCGGCGTCTCGCGCATCGGATACAGGGTACCAATGAAAGTCAGGGCCCAGCACAACGACGTCGTCGTCCACCCACGCGCCGACGGCGTGGGACAGAGACCCCTCGTAGCTGAGTTCCATTTCGAGCGGGAACCTCGTGGCGCCGGCTGCGGCACGCACTTCGAGGACGTCCCCGGTCCGCACGTGAGCCAGCGTGCCGCCGCGGCTGTCGCGAACGGTGAGCACGCGCAGGCTCTCGTCGAGAAGCAGTCGGACGCGGTTGAGAGGCGACTCGACCCAGAGCCGGACCTCACATGAGAGCCACCTGGCTGACGGGTCGATGCAGACGGCGATCTCCTGTCTGACGACGTCCTGCCTGTCCAGTGCCTGCCGGGTGTCGTCGACGCGTTCCTGGTCGACGTCGAACAGCTTCTGGACAGCCGCAGATACATGCGCGGAGGAAAGGTCGTCCTCCCCCAATGCTGAGCCCGAGGGCAGAAGGGGACCGCAGGCGGCCGCGATAAGGGCCGCAAGGGAGATGCTGAAAATGTGTCTGTATCCCCTTGGCACGGATACCTCCATGGGTGAGCGGGTGTGCGAGCGCCGCCTTCTCTTGACCCGAAGTGCCCGGAATACTATCATATTCGGACACGCGAACGGAAAGGGAGTAGTCACAGATGACACCAGCATACAGTGAGAAGGTCCTGGAGCACTTCAAGAACCCTCGGAACGTGGGCGAACTTGAGAACCCGGACGGCGTAGGGGTCGAGGGCAATCCCGTTTGCGGCGACCTCATGGAGATCCACATCCGGGTCAAGGACGACCGCATCGTCGATATCAAGTTCAAGACGTTCGGGTGCGGCTCGGCCATTGCCACGAGCAGCATGGTCACGGAACTCGCCAAGGGCAAGACGCTCGACGAGGCCATGATGATCACGCGGCAGGATGTCGCGAACGAGTTGGACGGCCTCCCGAAGCAGAAGATGCACTGCTCAAACCTGGCGGCCGACGCGCTTCACAAGGCGATCGAGGACTACAGGAAGAAGCAGGCCGAGGGTTAGTCCTGCAGACTCGCGGCTAGGGCGCGCCGCCCGCGTAGAGTTCGCGGTAGACCTCGGAGTAGCGGAACACGCGGCGGACGTAGTCGCTGGTCTGCGAGTACCCGATGTCCTCGACGAAAACGTCGTTGTCGCGCTCTCCCCCGTACCCCCACCACCTCTCGGACGCCTCCGGGCCGCCGTTGTAGGCCGCAAGCGCCCTCAGGACGTCACCATCGAATTCCTCGAGCTGCACGGAGAGATACTCGGTCCCGAAACGGACGTTGGTTTCGGGATCGAACAGGTGCGAGTTCTGGAACCCGCGGTGTCCGAGTCTCCTGGCGACCCAGCTGCCGGTCGCCGGCATGATCTGCGAGAGCCCGCGGGCTCCGACCCACGAAACGGCGTCGGCTTCGAAGAGGCTCTCCTGCCGGATCAGCGAGTATTCGACGTAGGGGTCGATGGACCTGGCCGCGCACTCTCGTTCGATAATGTCGCGGAAATGCACCGGGCAGATGCGCTTCTGCAGGTAGATCGGCGCGTCACTCAGATCCTTGGCCGGAGAGATGGCCAGGATCCTCTCCGCCAGAAGGATGGCCCGCTTGTGGAGACCCACTCGCTCACAATACTCCACGAGGATATCGAGCAAGCGCGGGTCCCTGCCGACCACGTCCTCGAGAACCGACAACTCAGTCAGGGCGGCAGTGCGCATGTGCAGCGCCAGCATTGTGTCGGCGCGCCTGAACGCCGGCTCCGAGCGGATGCTCTGCCTGAGCGCCACACGTTCCGCCGGGAAGTAGACCTCGTCGTACCACTCCGCGAGCCACGCTGCGAAATCCAGCGCCTCGCCTCCCCACATCGCCGGGCGGTCGAATCGCGATGTCCCGCCGGAACGCGCGGTCGTTCCCTCCGGTGGAGCCGGACCACGTCCCAGCTCCCGAAGGCGAGCCCGGGCGCGCACCCCGTAGTAGGAATCCCTGGCGGCTTCCACGGCCTCGACGTAGGTCGCAACAGCGTCCTCGGGACCAGAGAGCTTCTCCAGGCACTTGCCCGACCAGAACAGAGCGCGAGCCGCGGGTTCGCCCGATGCGTGGACGAAGATGTCCGCGAACACCGCCGCGGCGCCGGGGTAGTCTTCGAGCTTGTAGAGGCACAGCCCCGCCCTGAAGAGCGCGTCGTCGGCCCACGGTGAAGCGGAGTATGCACCCACGATGCGACGGAACTCGGCGCCAGCCTCATCCCACCTCCCCTTCTCCTCCAGGAGCCTGGCCTTCTCCCACAGCAGTTCGGGAGCGGCCTCTCGTTCCGGGTGCTGCACGGCGAAGCGCTCGTAGTTCGCCAGGCTCTCCTCTAACGAACCGCTTGCGCGGCGGCAGTAGGCGAGTTTGGACCACGCCAGGTCGTAGTACTCAGCGTCCGGTCCGAACTGCGTCGCGTCCTCATACTTCTTCGCGGCCGTGTGGAACTCCCCCAGACGCTGGTGGCTTCTGCCGAGGAAGTAGCTTGCCTCGTGCTCGAACTCCTTCTGCTTGTCGTGGCGCAGGTAGTACGTCAGGAACTCGGCGGAGTCCCTGTAGAGGTTGCGGTTGTAGAGGACCAGTCCCTGATGGTACCTGTCGGTGAACGCCCGCGTGATCTTGCGCGCCCGCTTGAGCGCGTCGTGCGAATGACGCGATCTCGGGAAGTCGTCGACGGCGACAGCGTAACTTCGCGTTGCCGCCTCGTCGTTCCCTCTCTTCTCGTAGGTGCGCCCCATCCTGTAATGCGCCAGCGCGCGCTCGTCGTAGCTCTCGGCCTCCGCAAGGTAGAGCCTGTACCACTGGAGGGCAATGTCGTAGTCACCCGCCTCCTCGAAACGCCACGCCAGTTCCAGCATGGCGGGCGAATCAAAGGCGGTGTCACTTCCGTCGTCGATGATGGCGCGGAGTTCCGACACGGCGAGGTCGGTCTCCCCCATTCCCGCGTGGCACGCCGCCAGACGAAGTCGAACGAGATCCTCGATCTCGCTCAGCTCGGCGAGGCAGATGGTGTAGTCGGCCAGAGCCACCTTCCACTCTTCGAGGTGCTCGTGAGAGCGCGCCTTCAGAAAACGCGCCCTCGCGGCAAGGTCGACGAAGTACGACGCGGGCGAGGCGCCGCCCTTCGACTCGATGGTGATTATCGTTCTGGCGTAGCGTTCCGCGGCGTCGGCGTAGGCTCCGCGCTCGAAGCGCAGCTCCGCCTCGGCGAACAGCGAGTCGGCCGTGGCGCGCCACGACGCGTGCGCCGGGACGACCGGAAGCACGGCCGCGAGCGTAACGACGGCGAGAACGCGAACGACGAGCGTCGTGCGACCGGCGGGCAGCGGCGAGTGTAGTCGAGTGTTGACTCTCATGCGGTTCCAGGGCTCCTTGCTGCGCTAGCTCCGGTCGAGACCCAGAAGTTCTCCAACGTCGCTTGCCGTTCTGGCCGCGACGGCCTCGCGAGCCAGCGAGACGGCGGCGTTCAGCTCGACGTCCCTGATTGCCCGCTTCGTCAGCAGCAGGCGGCCATTCGAGACACTGAGCTCGCGCAGCCCGAGACCGATCAGAAGCGGGACGTATGCCGGCGTGCCTGCCATCTCGCCGCACAGAGAGATGGGCTTGCCGGCCGAGGCCGCTCCCTCGACGGAGCGCGCGATGAGCGCGAGGACAGACGGGTCGTGCGGCCTGTAGAGGCGGCTGACGTAGGAACTCCCGCGGTCGACCGCGAGCGTGTACTGCACGAGATCGTTCGTGCCGATGCTCAGGAAGTCGCACTCCTCGGCCAGCCGGTCGGCCACCATCGCCGCCGACGGTATCTCGACCATCACGCCGACCATGATGCTCTCATCGAAAGAGACGCCCGCGCTCGACAGTTGGTCCTTCGCTTCGCTCAGCCTGCCGAGCGCCTCGCGCAGCTCTTCCACCGATGAGATCATCGGGAGCAGAACGCGCACGTTCCCATGCACGCTCGCGCGGAGGATGGCCCTGAACTGGGTGCGCAGGACGTCGGGGCGATCGAGAAGCACGCGGATCGAACGATAGCCCAGGTTGGGATTGTGTTCGTGCAACGGGTTCTCGGGGCCGACGAACTTGTCACCGCCGACGTCCAGTGTCCTTATGGTGACGGGGCTCTTGCCCATCGCCAGGACCGCCCCCCGGTATGCCTCGAACTGAGCATCCTCGTCGAGGAACAGATCGGCCGCCATGAAGATGAGTTCGCTGCGCAGGAGACCTATGCCGTCGGCGTGCAGTCCGGCGGCCGTGCGGGCCCCCTCTATCGAGCCGACGTTGCTCATCAGAGCTATCCTGGTCCCGTCCCGCGTGACGGACGGAAGGTCCAGGACCACCTCCAACCCAAGACGCTCTTCCGCTTCCTCCTCGCGCCTTCGCTGGTAGCGCATCCTGGTATCGGCGGACGGGTCAACGACGGCCACGCCGCGCGCGCCGTCCAGCGCGATCATGTCTCCGGTGCGGACCTTGTCGAGAATGCCCTCGACGCCGGACATCGCCGGGACTCCGAGCGAGCGGGCCAGGATGGCGGCGTGCGATTCCGTGCCGCCGAGTTCCGTGACGAATCCCAGTATTCGGCCGCGCTCCATCGAGGCGGTGTCGCTGGCCCTGAGTTCTCTCGAAACGAGGATCATGGGTTGCGACAGGGGACAGTGAGCCCACACTCCGAGCAATCGCTCGATTACCCGCTTGCCTATGTCGCTGACGTCGAAGGAGCGGTCTCGCAGATATCTGTCGTCAGAGGCGGCGAGCACGCCCGCCACTCGCTTCATCTCCCTGGCGACCGCGGCCTCGGCGTTGATGAGACCTTCCCGAATGGACTTGAGGACGACCTCGAGCACGGACTTGTCCTCGAGGATCATGGAGTGCACCAGGAAGACGTCGGCCTTGTCCTGACCGAGCTGTCGGGACACGTGCTCGGCGTCGCGAAGGAGTTCCTCTTTGACGAGGGCGATGGCCTCTTGAAGATGCGCGATTTCCGCGTCTACTTCGGAGGGGTCGATGCTGCGCACCTCGACCTCGTCGAGGATGTCGCCGTATACGAACGCGGGCGCGACCACGACGCCGGGTGAGACGGGCGTTCCGTGCAGGACGGCGCGCCCCTCGGCAGCGACGGGGCCGTCGGGTTCGCCGCCGGCGGGAATCGTTCCACTGTCGTTTGAGTTCATGGACATCGCGGTTTCCCTGGAGCTTGCGGAAAGGGCCGATTCGCGGACGCCCCGGAGGGACAGCTTTGTGGACGCCCTAGGAGCGCACCTTCTTCACGGACTGCAGGGCGGCCATGGCCACCGGCTCCCAGACCGGAGAGAAGGGCGGAGCGTAGCTCAAGTCGATCTCGGCAAGATCCGCAACGGTCATCCGCGCGTGGAGCGCGGTGGCGATCGTGTCGATGCGTTTCCCCGCGCCTTCCCTTCCGATGATCTGACCGCCGAGCAGTCGCCCGCCGTCGGGCTCGAAGACCAGCTTGACGTGTATGTCGCCGCCGCCGGGGTAACCGTGCGCCTTCGTGAGGGACCTTATTCTGACCGATGTGGCGTCCAGTCCCTCCTCCGCCGCACCGCGTTCCGTCAGTCCCGTCTGTGCGACCTCGAGGCCGAACACCTTCGAGATGTTCGTACCGGCCACGCCCCCGAACCGGGCGCTCCCGCCTACGGCGTTCTCCCCCGCCAGCTTGCCCTGCTTGTTGGCGGTCGTCCCGAGCGGGATCCACACCGGGCGGCGCGTCACGATGTGCATGGCCTCGGCGCAGTCCCCGGCCGCGAGGACAGAGGGGACGCTCGTCACCTGGCGGGCATCGACCTTGATGGCGCCGGTTCTTCCCAGTTCCAGACCGGCCGCGGACGCAAGCCCCACCGAAGGGCGGACACCCACGGAAACAAGCGCGAGATCCGCCTCCAGTCGTTGTCCTCCTGCAATTACGTAGCCAAGATCATGGCTGCCCTCTCGCGGCTCGAAGCCCTCGACGCCGGTGTCCTTCCGGACGATCACGCCCCTGGCGAGCAGCTCTCGCTCGACCAGTTCGCTCATGTCGGGATCGAACGTCGACAGAACGGCAGGCAGGAGCTCGATGACGGTCACCGTGATACCGCGCGACGCCAGCGCCTCCGCCATTTCAATGCCGATGTAGCCCGCACCGACGACCGCCGCCTTGCTGACGCCACCCGACTCCACTCGCCTGCGCAGGCTCTCGCCGTCCGCCAGCGTGCGAAGAGTCGCCACTCCGGGGATGTCGATCCCGGGAAGAGGTGGCTTCACGGCCGCCGCGCCGGTGGCGAGCACCAGGGCGTCGAAAGAGAGGTCGCCGTTGCCGCCGTCGGGTCCGCGGAAGGCCACCGTCCTCTTGAACGGGTCCAGCGCCGTTACCTCGGTATTGAGCCTGACGTCTATGTGGCGTTCGTTCCGGAAGGAGTCCGCCTCGACGCGAACCAGGCTGTCTCTGCTCTTGATGAGACCAGATACGAAGTAAGGAAGGAGGCACGCGCCGTAGGACACGTCGCTCCCGCTCTCGAACACGACGATCTCGACGTCCGGGCGGAGGCGTCTCGCGCGGCTCGCGGCGCTCATCCCGGCCGCGACACCTCCGACCACCACAAGCCGTCCTCCCTCTCTCATCACGGGGGGCATCCGGTGTCCGCCTTTCGGTGTTCTGCGAAGTGTAGTTATTCGTCGGAGTTCTGGCACTCCCTGATCGCGGCGAGCAGGCGTTCGTGGATGTCCCCGGGCAGGGTCTGGCCGCGGGTCTGTCGGTGCAGGATGATCGTGCGCTCGAACGTGTGAACGAGTGCCTGCGCCCTGTCGCAGTACTTGACGTGCAGCATGAACTCCGCCTCAAGTTCGGCATCAAGCTCGCCGTCGAAGTGCTCAGACAGGCACTGAATGAACCTCTTGCAGTCGTCTACTTGCAACACGGCCTCTAGCCCCTTCAGGAGACTGCTCGCCGTCACCGGCCGGCCGTTACGGCCGGCCGGCAACAGCGCGAAACCCTCTTATTGAGATGCTCAAAACTGCCGCGCGGGTTCTTCCTCAGAACGTCCGCCAAGGTGCTCGGCCAGGAACATCTCAGCATCACCGTAGAACTTCAGCCGGTTCTCAGGCTTCGCGAAGCCGTGCCCCTCGTCTTCGAACACGATGTAATCGATCTCGAGGCCGTTGGCGCGCATCGCCTCAACGAACTGGTCCGACTCCGCCTGCACGACTCTCGGGTCGTTCGCGCCCTGCGCGATAAGCATCGGGATCTTCACCTCGTCGACTTTGAAGAGCGGGGAACGGGCCCTGAGGAGCTCCTGTTCCGTCCTCGGGTCTCCGACGCGCTTGTACATCATCTCGATCATCGTGGACCAGTACGGCGGGATCGTCTCCAGGAAAGTCACGAGGTTGCTCGGTCCCATCATGGGCACTGCGCAGCAGAACAGGTCGGGCGTGAATGTGGCTCCGGCCAGTGCCGCGTAGCCGCCGTACGAAGCGCCGTAGATGGCGACCCGCTCGGGATCGGCGATGCCCTGGTCGATCGCCCAGTTCACGGCGTCCACCAGGTCGTTCTGCATGTTGCCTCCCCACTCCTTGTCGCCGGCGTTCAGGAACTCTTTGCCGTAGCCGGTGGAGCCGCGGAAGTTCACCTGCAGGCAGACGTAGCCACGATTGGAGAGCCACTGCGCCTCGGGATTGTACCCCCATGCGTCCCTCGCCCACGGCCCCCCGTGCACGTTCAGGACCACCGGCAGATTCCTGCGACCCGCGCCCGGCGGGTAGGTGATGTAGCCGTGGATCGTCATCCCGTCACGAGACTGGAACGACATGGCCTCCATGGGGGCGAGCGTGTAGTCGTCGAGTTCCGGCCTGTGAACGAAGAGAAACGTCGCTTCCTTCGTGTCTCGGTCGTAGAGGTAGAACGAGACGGGTCCGTTGTCCTTCGTGAAGGCCACGGTCCAGGTGTCGTAGTCGTCGTTGTAGCTCGTTACGCTGAAGTCACCGTCGTCCAGTCTTGAGATAACCTCGAAATCCTGGCCCACCGAGTTGTCCATGATCATCCACTCGGTGCGGTCCTTCGTGAACGCCACGGCCTCTATCTCGTAGGTGTCAGGATTCAACATGACGTCGCTGACGTCGTAGGTCGGGTCCTCGGCAATGATCTCGAGCTCCCTCGTTTCGAGATCGAGCCTTACGAGACGCCCCGCATTCGCGTTCCGGGAGTCGATCATGTACATGGACCCACCGTCCCTGGTGAAGCCCAGAGGATTGCTGACCATGTTGTCCTCGTCGCCCCAGACGAGAATACTTTCCCACGTCGCGTCGTCGTCCTTGCGAACGAGCAGCTCCGTCTCTCCCGTCGGGGTCATCGCGACGGCGCCGCGGACCCTGAGGTCGAAGTCTGTCATCCAACCGAGGATGTTGCCCGGATTGCGCGCGACCAGCTTCATCTCGCCCGTGTCCAGCGCGAGGCTGTAGACGTCGTGCAGCCTGGGGTCCTGCTCGTTCATCGCGAGGATGACGGTGTTGGGGTGGTGCTTGCTGTAGTCCACCAGGCGCACCTGGACGCCCTCGTACGGAGTCAGCGTCCGAACGTCGCCACTCTCCACATTGATGGAGTAGAGCAGCCAGTTCTCGTCGCCCCCAGCGTCCTGCATGTAGAGGATGTGGTCGCCGTCCTGCGCCCAGAAATAGCGGTAGATACCTCTGTTGTCGTCGGCTGTGATGGCGCGGTCGTCGTCCTCGCCCATCGTCTTGACCCATACGTTGATGACGTCGTTCGATGGCGCGAGATACGCGAGGCGGGTGCCGTCGGGGGAAATCCTGGCGCGCATCTTCTCGGGATTCCCGAAGAGGACGGTCTTCGGAATGAGTTCGGGCGGTGCGCTGCCGCCGCACGACGCGACCAGCACGGCCAGCCCCGTGAGCATGGCCGCGACCAGGACCAGCGAGACGATCTTGAGACTTCTGCTTCTCATCTTTCCTCCCGTTCGTGTGTCTGGCGGAGTGACCTCGGCTACGGCCCGGCTGCCGCCCGTGTGGTCGTTCCGTCCGGTGTCTTGCCGCTATCGAAGTAGTCCGAGAGCCTCTGTCTGAGGAAGAGCCGCGCCCTGTGAAGCCTCGACTTGACGGCGGGAACGGAAAGGCCGAGCGCCTCGGCCGTGTCGCCTGTCGACATGCCGTGCACGTCTCGCATGAGGAAGACGATACGGTTGTCCGGGTCGAGCTCGTTGACGTGCCGCACCAGCACGTCCGACAGCTCGCTGTTCATCATGTCGGCGCGCGGGTCGGTCGTCCAATCGGCGAGGTCTCTCGTGACGTCCCCCTCGTCCAGCTCGACCGGCCGGTCCAGCGAGACCGTGTCCAGCGTCTTCTTACGGATTCTCATCAGGCTCTCGTTGTAGGCGATCCGGTACAGCCACGTCGAGAACCGCGCCTCCTCGCGGAATCCGGGCAGCGCCTTGAAGGCCTTGATGAACACCTCCTGGAGGCAGTCCTCGGCGTCCTCCTGATTGCCGAGCATCTTGAGGCACAGCCCGTAGATCTTCGCCTCGTTCCGCTCCACGAGCTCCCCGAACGCGTCGGCGTCTCCCGCCTTGGCGCTCTTAACGAGTTCAGTATCGGAGGGGAGTTTTCGCGCCGTCATGTCAGCTCCGAAGACAGGAAAGAGTCATGGAAGGTCTGGTCGCCGACGGAGGTTAACGCCGACGGTCAAGTCGTGAGGTCAGTACCAGTCGCCGCCTAGCGTGCGCGCCCCGAATTCCTCACGCGCGATCTGGGCGACGAGTCTGGGTACCGCCTTGGCGGCGGTCATGTCCGAGTCGTTGGTGGTCCTCATGCTCTCACCGAGTTCTATCGCGTAGATGGATATCTCCAGAGGGATACCGATGCTCTTCGCGCCCTCGAGGCGAACGGTCGCCCGGTACTCCACGTCGCCCGGACCGTTCGCTCGTGGAACCAGGTCCAGGTCGGACAGCCCCAATCTTCGGAGTTCCCCGACGTCGCCTTCACCGGTCCTGATGCAATCGACGACCACGACCTTATCG
>JBDRTQ010000500.1:0-5263 GCA_043823885.1 Candidatus Eiseniibacteriota bacterium
CGTTCAACCACACGCAGTAGTAGTTCACTTTGCCGGGGGTGTTGCAGTCAACGACCCAGCGCGGGTACTGGCCATGATCGAGAATGTCGATCTGACACGAGCCCGTGTCTGCAAGGTAGAAGAGCGAGGCATAGCCCACGATCTGGAACGGCGCCAAGAGGCACTCCGTCGACGCGATGGTCGCGCCTATCTCATCGAACGGATTGCCGATCACGAGGTCACCGGGCATCAGGTTGACGAAGCTCGCCGCTCCGAACACACCGGGGCAGCTCGTCATCACGTTCGTCAGCCTGAACGAGATCACCGTAAAACCGGTCGATAGGTCGGTGAGGCCCAGATAAGCCCGGTAGGACGTGTAGGCCGTCGGGCTCAAGAACTCGTTCACAACGGTGGCGTTGTCGGTCGGCACCACCGGCGCTGCGTCCGGCGTGATGTGCAGGAACGCCTTAACGGTGGTGTTGTCGCCATCCTGCGCGAACGCGGGCACGCACAGTGCTGCCAGTGCGAGCGCTATCAGCACGTACTTCATTTCCGTACTCCCTTCTCTACAATAAGTCTCAAGATCCGTGGCGCGAAATCATCAACAGTTCCCAGTGTTGTCAGTAGGACGGTCTCTTCCTCACCTCCTTGGCGCTCTCCGCTTCGGCGCCCTCATCCTCAATGTCCGTGTCCGGTCGTTCTTGTAAGTAAGTGGTGGGCGAAACAGGGCTCGAACCTGTGACCCCCAGCGTGTAAGGCAGGTGCTCTAACCAACTGAGCTATTCGCCCGTGTCTCACCCGCGTCCCGCGAGGACCGTTCGCGTCTCTTCACCCCCACCATGATCCCGACCGGGATGACCACGCAGTAGCCCGCAACCAGGAGAATGGGAGCAAGCGTTATCGACCCGGCGGCGAGTGACATGAAGCCGAAGACGATGAGCGCCAGACCACACGCTATGACGACCAGGTTCCTTGCTCCAGACACGAGTCCCTCACAGGCAAAAAGAAGCCCAAGGCCTCGGCGCGTCGAACACTCCAGCCGCCGATGCCTGCCCGAGGCTGGACGGTATCACCCGCCCCCGGCAGTGTCAAGCGAAAACTCCCCGTCTGTGGGCTCTTCCCGGCCTATGGCGGCCCTGTTGCGTGCCCTGATGTGCTCGTCGAAGGTCCTGCTGAAGGCGTGGGTCCCGTCGCCGTTGGCGACAAAGAAGAAGTCGTGGGTGTCCGGGCGGGGGCTAAGAACAGCATCTATCGACGCTACGCCCGGGCTGCAGATGGGGCCGGGGGGAAGTCCTGTTCTCCTGTACGTGTTGTAGGGCGAGTCCGCATCCAGGTCGCTGTAATAGAGCTTCCGGCGGTAATTGCCGAGCGCGTATCTCACCGTCGGGTCCGCCTCTAGCCGCCATCCGTGCTCGAGCCTGTTGTGATAGACCGCGGCGATGCGGGGACGCTCACGGTCGAGCATCGCCTCTGACTCAACGATGGACGCCAGCGTCAGAACCTCCAGAACGCTCATGTTCATGCTGTCGGCACGCCCCCTCCTGCGAAGGTCGAAAATGAACGCGGTCTCGCCGACCATCCTCACGATCGCCGCGCGCGCGGTCGTGCCTATCCGGAACCTGTAGGTGTCGGGGTGAAGGTAACCCTCGAGCGACGGCGCGGACACTCCCAGCTCCGACATCAGCTCGGAATCGTGGATCAGCTCCATGAACTCGGCCGGGTCGATGCCCAGCGTTCTATCGAGGAGCGCGGCGATCTGCGAGGCGCGGTACCCCTCCGGGACCGTCAGGTGCCTGCCGGCCACCTCGCCGTATTTGAGTGCCAGAATCAGCTCGAGTTCCGAGTACTCCGGCCCGAACTCGTAGGTGCCTGCCTGCAGTCTGTGCGTCTGCCCCAGAATGCGCGTCGCCATGACGAACTTGTCGGGGTCCCGGACGAGCCCTCTGTCCTTGAGTATCTCGGCAATGCGCCTGACGCTTGCGCCCTCGGGGATCTCCACGAGCACGCGCTCATCGAGTTCGCGTGCCGCAAGAAACAAGAAGGACTGCGTCAGCACCCAGAACACCGCGAGCGCGATGACCGAGACAAGGACGAGGTCGCGTACGAACCACTTGGCCCGGATGCGGCTCCACAGTGACCTGTTCCGCGGCTGTCGCGGAGTTGCCTGAACGAACTTGCCCCTCACGCTATCTGCCCATCCCCCCGTCCCAGAGAATCCAGGTAGCCCTGGAGTATCACCGACGCCGCCAGTTCGTCGACCCTTCCTTTGCGGTTCCGGGCCGTCTCCCCTACTTCGTGCATGATGCGCGTGGCCTCGACGCTCGACAGCCTCTCGTCGTGCAGAACGACGCGGACGTGCGTAGCGTCCTCTATTGCCACCGCCAGCTCCCTCGACCGCACGGCCCTCGCGCCTGTCGTGCCGTCCATGCGTATCGGAAGACCCACGACCACGACGCGAACGTCCATCTCGTCGCACAAGCCTGCGATGGCGGCGGCGACGCCCCGGTCGTCCAGGCCCTTCAGCGTTGGAAGCGGCCTCGCCAGCAACCTGCTCTCGTCGCTGACGGCCACGCCCACTCTGGCCTCGCCGGGATCCACGCCGAGCACGCGTCCGGTCTCACCGTCGAGGCATCTCAGCGCCGACAGGAGTGCGGCGAGGTCCGGAGGCATCGGTGAGGAGACCTTGACGTCCCCCTTGCCGGATGGATGCTGGAAGCAGAGCTCTCTCGCGTGCAGGGCCTGCCGCTCGGCGAGCGCGTTGATCCGCTTGGCCTGTCGCCTGTAGTGCGGAGGAACATCCCCGAAGACACTCTTGGTTCCGCCGTAGTCCTTGTCGCCGATGACAGGCCGGCGGAGATGACTCATGTGGACTCGTATCTGATGCGTTCGACCCGTCTCGGGTCGAACCTCCAGGAGGGTTGCAAAGGGAAACTCTTCTCTCACCTTCCAGGACGTGACCGCGGGCCGCCCGCCCGCTACGACCGCCATGCGCTTCCTGTCGTTCGTCCTGCGTCCCACGGGCTCGTCGACGATTCCCTCGGGCTCCCGGAAGGTACCCCACACGAGCGCCAGGTAGATCTTCTTGACCCGCCGCTCCTGGAACGCTTCACTCAGCGTCCTGTGCGCGACGTCGTTTCTGGCCACTACGATGAGGCCGCTCGTGTCGCGGTCCAGACGGTGGACTATTCCCGGCCTCAGGTGTCCCCCGAGACCAGACAGCCCCCCTCCGCGTCCCAGGAGCGCGTTGACGAGGGTGCCCGTCATCGAACCGGGCGCGGGGTGGACCACCATGCCCGCCGGCTTGTCGACCACCAGAACGTCGTCGTCCTCGTAGATGACATCGAGCGGGATGTCCTCCGGCGAGGCGTTCATGGCCTGCGACTCCGTCACCTCCGCCTCGATGATGTCTCCGCAAACGACCTTCGCGGACGGCTTGGCGGGCACGCCGTTCAGCGTCACCAGGCCCTCGGCGATGATCTCCTTCGCTCGTGTACGGGAGAGTTCCGGTGCGTGCGCACCCAGGAAGTGGTCCAGCCGGTCCGGCGGGTCGTCCTCGGAGACGACCAGGACGATTCGCCTGCTCATTGGCCGTCTCCCAGGTCGGGCTCACGCTCACGGCCGTCGGCCGCGCCGCCAAAGAAGATGAGGCTCACGGCCAGGAGAGTCACACCGATCGTGATGGCGCTGTCGGCGACATTGAAGGCGGGCCACCTGTAGCCGCTGCCGCCGATGTCGATGAAGTCGACGACCGAACCGAGACGGATGCGGTCGATCAGATTCCCCACCGCCCCGCCCATAATGAGGCCGAAGGCGAGCCGCTCGATACGTCGCCCTCTTACGATCTGTCTCGACAGCGCCGCGATCGCCAGTGCAGCGACGAACGAGACCACGATGAACCAGTTGCCGCGTCCCCGGAGCAGACCGAAGGCGCCGCCGGTGTTGGACGTTCTGGTCAGCCGCACTATCGAGCCGACGACGTCGATCGACTGGCCCAACTGCATAGCATTGACAACCACCCTCTTCACCGCCTGATCCAGAGCGGCGACGACGAGGGCGGTCGAGAACAACCAGAGCTGAGCCCGGGAAAGCGCTCCCCGGCTATTGCCCGAGGGATCCATCCTCTTCTGCCTTCTTGCAGTCGATGCACAGGCGCGCGTGAGGCACTACCTCGAGTCGGGGCTTGCTGACCTGCTTGCCGCAGGAGCAGCACACGCCGTAGGTGCCTTCCCTGAGACGCGCCAGAGCCTCATCGATGTGATAGAGAAGCCGGCCCTCGGCAGACGCCATGTGGTAGGCCTTCTCCCGCTCCTCCGCGTCAGTTGCCTGGTCGGCCATGTGCACGGAATAGGCGGACAGGTCACCTGCCGCGTCGCGTTGGGAGCTGTTGAAGATCTTGTCCTCGAAGTAGCCGAGCTCCTTCAGGAGCTTCAGCCGCTCTTCGATCAATCTCTCCTCGAAGTGCAGGGAATCCTTCTTGTTCAACTGTCACCTCCGACATGCGAGCTCCGGGATCACCCCGAGCTGCCACGTTTGACTCGCTCGACGGCAATCCGCACCCACTCGCCGTTCACGTCCCATTCCCTCTCGAGCTCGCCTGCTCCCGCCCCCTCCGTGACACTGGCGGCCAATGTCTCCGCCGCCACGCGGGATGCGAAGCGTTCCACTGCGACCTTGAGCCTCTCGCCGGCCTCGTACGTGACGTTGATCCTGTCGACCACATCGAAGCCCGCTTCCTTGCGCATGAACTGGATCTTGTTGATCATCTCGCGGGCGAATCCCTCGTCCACGAGCTCGTCCGTGAGCGTGGTGTCGAGCGCGACCGAAAGCCGGCCGTCGCTCTGCACCGCGAACCCCGCTCGCCCCTCCGTTCCGATCTCAACGTCGCCGGGCTCGATCACCGCCGCGTCGTCCCCGACGTTCAGACTGACGCTCTCCCCCGCCGCCAGCTTCGCCACGTACTTCAGCGGCATGGTGCGGATGGCGTCGGCGACCTGATTCACATCTTTGCCGTGCTTCGGCCCGAGAGCGGGGAATATCGGCGAGGCCGTGAGCCTCGTCAGCTGCTCCGAGCCGGCCCATCCCATTTCCTTGACGTTCAACTCGGCCAGTATCAACTCTCTGAGCGCGGTGACGCTCTCGCGCTCCGCCTCCGGAACGCCTGCGACCAGCAGCCTCGCCAGCGGCTGGCGGATCTTGATGTTGGACGCGTTGCGCGCCGCGCGGCCAAGCACCACCAGGGAACGGGCGGTCTCCATCGACGACTCGAGTTCGCTGTCGATGGCGG
>JBDRTQ010000501.1:0-12415 GCA_043823885.1 Candidatus Eiseniibacteriota bacterium
GTCATTGGCGCGGTGTGGGCCATAGGCATGGCCACCGGCATCCTGTTTCTCTCGAGAACGCCCGGCTACGGCGAAGACCTGATGAGCTACCTCTTCGGGAACATCCTGATGGTGACGGGAGGCGACCTGTGGCTCATGGCAGGCCTGGACGCCGTGGTCATCGTTGCGGTGCTGCTGCTCTTCAAGCAGCTCCAGAGCATCTGCTTCGACGAGGAGTTCTCGAAAGTCCGGGGGCTCAACGTCGACCTCCTCTTCGTGTTCCTGCTCGTGTTGACCGCGCTCACGATCGTGCTGCTCGTCACCGTGGTCGGGATCGTGATGGTGATCGCGCTTCTGACGATTCCGGCGGCGGTCGCGGGCCACTTCACGAACAGGCTCGCCCACATGATGGGCGCGTCCGTGGTCGTCAGTATCCTGTTCACGACGGGCGGTCTTGCCCTTAGCTACGAGCCGAACCTGCCGGCCGGGGCCACCATCATAGTACTGGCCGGCGCGACCTACCTGATCTTCGCCACCGCGTCCGCGCTGCGACGGAAGCGGAAGGCGGGGGCACAGAACCCGCGCTGACAGAAACGCCCCCGGCTGGTCCGCCGGGGGCGTACGTTGTTCACCTTCGCGCGACTCCCTGCCGATGTGCGTCGAGGCTATCAATGTTCCTGGACGACCGGCGCCCACGGGCTACCGATAGAGAGCCTTGAGCGTGGTCCAGCTCGCGTCCTCGACGGGCGATGGCCCCACGTAACCGTCGATCTCGACGATGTACTCGAGCCCGCACGGCTGGCACCCGAACACCGATGGCCCTACCCACAACCAGTAGAGGCCAGGCCCCACCGACTCAGTGAGCGTCGCTACCTCGCACGGGGAAGCGGTCGCGCTGCTCATCACGAGGCCCGGGTCGTCGCACCCCAGCGGCAGATCTGCATCCAGGAAGAAGATGAGCACCGGGAACTCCGCGGTCGCTCTGAACGTGATCGTGTTGGAGACCGAGACGTAGATCTGATACCAGTCCGTGTCCCGGCTGAAGTCGTCGAACGTGCCGCTCGTTCCGAAGATCTTGATCGTGCCTGAACTCGGCATGACCGACTGGAACACGGGCGGGTCGGCGTTGCATCCGCCGTTGAACGTGTCGATGTAGCCGGCACCGCACAGCGGCTCGCCCTCGATGATCGCACCTGGCGGCATGGTGAGGTCGCACGAACTCACCACGTCGATCGCGAGCACGTAGTCGCCGCAGTCTTCGTTGTAGCCATCCACCACGAAGTAGTACGTGTTGCCGGCGTAGAGAAAGACGTTCTCCATGAACGACTGATAGCCCGTTACGCCGCAGTCCGCATCGTCGTTACAGCAGACAACGTTCCCCTCGACGTTCTCGAAGATGTAGACCTTCGTGTCGTAGCTCGACGCGCAGAGGTCGACGTTCACGACCAGGTCCGCGGAGGCGGTGTAGGCATAGACCACGTCCGGCGCCGTCGATTCGGGGTACGGACACGTGACGTCGTAGTCGTTGAGATACGCGCACGTGTTGCCGGTGACGGTGAGAGGAAGGTCCATGATCACGATCGGGCTTGCGATGTCGTCACCGACTTCGCGTCCCTCGAACGTGGGCGTGCCGCCTAGGACGGCGTCCTTCTCCGCGACGACCAGATGTCCCGTGGTCGCGCCGCAGACGACGGCCGCCGCAACAAGAAGGACCACAAGGCTGGCAACTCTCATTTCGACACCTCCCGGAGAGTGACACTCCCTCAGTAACGTAGGCGGATAGACCTAACCCAACACACAGCCACGCGCTCAACGCGCCACGGTCGGTGCGGCAGGGCGTCCTCGACCCCCTCCTGGCGGGTCGTTCTGCGGTTTGAACACGGTCAGTCTATCACACATTTCTTTACAGTGTCAAGAATACAGTCGCCCCGGCCCGCCGGCGACCATGAGGCGACCGGCCGTGACGTGCGCCGTGTGTGCGGAACGGACGAGGGAACGCGCCGCGAGTGCATGTCAGTCCTGGCCTGTGCTAGCATGGGGGTCGGGCGCGACAGCCGTTCGACCGTCCCCTGAACTCTCATGAGGCGCTGATGACCGCCCCCTCCAGGTACCACATACCGGCGGAGACATGCAGAGCGGAGGAGACCATCCTCCGGAGCCGCTTCATCTCGACCGTGGCCCACGCTGACACCATCGAGAGCGCAAAGGCGTTCATCTCGGAGATCTCCGAGGAGTTTCGCGACGCGAACCACAACTGCTGGGCCTATGTGATCGGGCCTCCCGGAGATACCAGCCGCGTGGGCATGAGCGACGCAGGCGAGCCCCACGGCACGGCCGGCCGCCCGATGCTGAACGTCCTTCTCGGCAGCGGTGTCGGTGACATTGTAGCGGTGGTGACGCGCTACTTCGGGGGCACGAAGCTGGGCAAGGGCGGGCTCGTGCGAGCCTACAGTGCGGGCGTCAAGGCCGCGCTGGAGGTGCTCGAACTCAAGGAACTCGTCCAGACGGCCACGCTCAAGGTGACCGTCGCCTATTCCGATGTGTCCTCGCTCAAGCACTCGCTGCCGCAGTTCGAGGCCGAGGTGACCGAGGAAAACTACGGCACGGACGTCGCGATGGTCATCGTCCTGCCCGAGGAGCACGCCGGAGGTTTCATGGATGCGCTGGCGGGTATGACGAACGGGAAGGCCGCAGTCGAGCGCGGGTAGCCGGCCTGGCGCTTGCCACGACACTCCCGATGACGTAAGCTCATCACATGAGATGCGCCGAGCCGCTCGTGAGCCCGGTGATCGAGTGCCGCAACCCTGTCCCAAGTCGCGGGAGCGGACGGAATGACGGAGAAGCAGAAGCCCGTCGAGATCAATTTCGAGTTCCGCGAGAAGCTCAACGAGGTCCTCGGCGGCAACCACCACAACTACTGCTACCAGTGCGGGGCCTGCGTCGCGCAATGCCCGGCGGCAAAGTACAGCGGGCACTTCAATCCAAGATCGATCATGCTCGACGCGCTCCTGGGTCGCGAGGACGTGCTCCTCGCGACGGACTCTCCCATCTGGCTGTGCACGAACTGTTACAGCTGCTACGAGCGGTGCCCGCAGGACGTCAGGCCGATAAAGGTCATCGTCGCACTCAAGAACATGGCGAACGAACGCGGGGCCGCGCCGGTGCAGGTCGCGTCCTTCACAGAGAACATCACGAAGACGGGCCTGTCCGGAATGGTCACGCCCGCCGTCCAGAGGATACGCGAGAGCCTCGGCCTGCCGAAGATCACAGAGGTGCCTGTCGACGAGATGCTGAAGATCCTCGAGGACTGAGGGGAAGCCCGATGCGAGTGACGCCTTTCTACGGCTGCATGATCCCGATCAAGTACCCTCAGATGGAGGCGGCGTTCAAGCGCACGATGCCCGCTCTCGGCGTCGACCTGGTCGACCTCGAGGGGTTCACGTGCTGCCCCGATCCGATCTTCTACAAGTCGAAGGACGTGCTCGGGTGGCTGACGATCGCCGCCAGGAACCTCTGCATCGCCGAGGAGGCGGGCACCGACATCGTCACGCTTTGCAGCGGCTGCACGGCGACGCTCAAGGAGGCGGTGTTCCTGCTCGCGGAAGACGAAGAACTCAGAGAGAGGGTCAATCGAAGGCTGGCGAAGATCGGCAAGGAATACAAGGGGACCACGAAGGTCGAACACGCCGTGGTGCTTATCAGAGACGAACTCGGGATCGAGAGGGTCAGGGAATCCGTCGTCCGGCCTCTGGACGGCGTCAAGGTGGCCATCCACTACGGCTGCCACCTCCTCAAGCCCAGCCAGATAATGCACGTCGATGACGCCGACTACCCGTCGATCCTCGAGAACCTCATCCGGGCGACCGGCGCCACTCCCCTGTCGCACAATGAGGAGCTGCTGTGCTGCGGCAAGGGCTGCATCGACGATGACATGCCGGTCGACATGGTCTACGACATCTTCACGTCGATCAGGGACTCGGGCGCGGATTGCATGGGGCTCATCTGCCCGACGTGCTTCTCGTCCTTCGACCTGGGACAGATCGTCGTCGGCAGGAAGAAGGACACCAGGTTCGACATCCCCGTCATCTACTACTTCCAGCTCCTGGGACTCGCACAGGGGCTCTCACCTGAAGAGATCGGCCTCAACCTGCACAAGGTCAAGGCGGATCGCGTTCTCTCACAGATAGGCGCTGCGTAGCCGAGTGCTCCTCGGCCGGGTGCAACTTGGCCCAACGCTCTCAGGGGGACTTCTGAGTGCTCTTCAGAAAGTTGTCGCACGCTTTCCTTTTGGCCACTTCTATGCTATAATGAAACTACGGGAGCCGACCTGCATCGAACAGGTCGTATGCCGACCGTCGGGCATGTCCGGCACGTCGGATAGCGGAGAACTGGACAGCGCGCCCATTTGCGTCATTCTCCGCCTATCTCGCAATCCCGGGTTTCATGTCGGCTAGACTGCAGTGACGCTGGAGATGTCGGAGAGCGGGTACAGAGGAGATCGCATCTATGCGCGCCGTCGCACTTGTCATTACAGCAGTGACGCTGGTACTGCTGGTCCTGGCATCGCCCGCCATAGCGACTATCACGTTCTTTGGTGTGATATCCGATTCGGAGGTGGTCGCGGGGCCTCCCTACCCGACCTCATGCCACCGAACCGACGTTGCCCATGAATCATCGGGGGTATTCGAGCGCGACGGACAGCTCGCTCTCGGCCTCAGGAAGGCGACCGACGGCGCCGGCGGCACTCTGAGCATGAAGTTGCGGGCAGGTGAAGCCCACGTGCCGGGCTGCAACTTCGAAGAGGACATTCATTTCGACGTCGTCTACAGCCTCGATCCCGATGGCGCCGCTTATCCCTCCGAGAGCGCCGTCGCCGTTCTCATCGAGTTGACATCGTTCGGCGGGCGGCCCGGGAAGCTGGTCGCGCTGCGCCCGGAGCTTCCGGTGACCGACCCGGGGCGCTTCTTCGACATGAACTGGGGTGGTTCCTCGCTGGAGATCGTCTGCCGCGTGGAGTTCGGCCGGGGTGTCGTGCACGAACTCACACTGAGTGGCGAGCTATCCGAGGAACTCAGTCTAATGAGCGCAGCAGTCGTCGTCCGGGAGCAGAGTCTGGCGAGCGGCGGGAGAGTTGATCCCACTCTCGTGGACAGCTACTTCACTGCAAACCCGGATGCCTTCTTCGACATCCGGCTCCGGCTGGAAGGCGAGGCCGGTTTCGAGGACCTGTCCACCGTCCTCTCGCTGACGTTCAGCGGGCGCTTCCTCGGGGGGACGTCCCCGGTCGAGGCAACGACCTGGGGGGCGGTCAAGTCTCTCTATAACAAGTAGAAGCGGACGCTCAACAAAGCAGTAGTTCCCAAGGTGCACACGGCGGCCCCCGTCCAGCGGCGGGGGCCGCGTCCTTTGCCGGCTGCAGACTGTGTCGAGGAAGCTGCGCCGAAGCAGCAGCGTCGGCAAGCGCCGCTGGATTTCTTCCCGCAATCATAGGATGATGGCCCCATCGACTGCCGGCGCACAAGGAAGTCCAGGGGGAGCAGCGACTGATGGATCAGATCTTCGACATCCCACGAGCGTCCGTCGCGCCCACGGAGGACGCCGTCCTTCGGGCGATGGGCGTCCCCGGCGATCAGGATCAGGGGCCGCGAGTCGCACGGTTGGTCGCGCGGGCTCTCGACGAGCTTCGCGGTGAGGCTGAACCGAGAGGGATCGTCGCGGAAGTCGACACAGAAGAGTTCGCCGTCATCTACGAGGGCGCCGGCGACAACGACCACCCTTCCCCGCTCCGCGAGATATTCCCTCGTGCCGAGAGCCTGACGCTCTTCGCCGTCACCCTGGGCTCCTCGCTCAGCGACCGCGTCTCGGCGCTGTTCGACGGCGGGGAACTCGCTCTTGCGACCACGCTTGACGCGGCGGCCTCCGAGGGGACGGAGCTGGCGGGAGTCCACATGGATGGCGTCGTGCTGGCGGATGCGCGAGCGTCGGGGCGGGCGGGCGACGGGGCGAAGATCCTCCGATACAGCCCGGGCTACTGCGGCTGGAACCTCACGGGGCAGCGCGCGCTCTTCGCCGCGCTCAGACCGGAGAAGATCGGCATCCGGCTGACGGACAGCTGCCTGATGGAACCCATCAAGTCCATCTCCGGCGTCATGGTCGCAGGATCTCCAGAGATCCACGACTTTGACGACGACTACGACTTCTGCTCGCTCTGCCGGACGCGCGACTGCCGGCGGCGGATCCAGGGGCTGAACGTAGCAGGGCCGCCCCCATAAGGGGCGGCCCTGTGTCTTTATGCCAATCCGTGGTTCTGCAGCAGCTAGGAGTCGGCCCTCGTGACGTTCTCCGCCGCCGGGCCCTTCTCGCCCTGGACGACGTCGAATGTCACGCGCTCGCCCTCACCAAGAGTCTTGAACTCGTCGCCACCCTTGATTCCCGAATGGTGAACGAAGACGTCCTTGGAGCCATCCTCCGGCGTGATGAAGCCGAAGCCCTTGCTGTCATTGAACCACTTCACGGTTCCGGTCGTACTCACTGTGTTCTACCTCTCATGTTCTCGTCGGGAGGGACTGTCCCTCAGCCGACGATTGTCCTGTCGGGGCCGGATCATCCGAGCCGCCGACTTCCTATTCACGGGGCCTGTCCGCCCCTGCAGGTAGCGCCACACCGATCGTCGATACCGTTCCACACCCTCGGGCACCTCATGGTACCCCCCCCGAAAACAAAAAAGGACCCGCGTTTGCGCTGGTCCCTCCTCAGAGTTTCCGGATATGTCACCATACCGACGTAGTCGCATCTGCTGGTAGATAGTATAGCCACAGGGGTAACCGAAGTCAAGCCCTAATGCAGGATTCACCCCAAACCGGGCTATGGCCCTCCGGAGGCCTGCAGCATCGCATCCAGCGTCTGCAGGAACTGCGACCGGTCCCGCTTGTCGAACGGCCTGGGCCCTCCGGTCTGGATTCCCAGGTCGCGAAGGTCGGAGGCGAGTTCGCGGCCGGCCATCGCCTCTCCGATCGAGTCCTCCGTGAACTCGCACCCGCGCAGTCCGAGCGCCCGCGCGCCCAGTTTGAGACAGCGGTCGGCAAGAGGAATGTCTCCGGTGACCACTATGTCGCCCGCGCCCACGTGCTCGACGATCCAGTTGTCCGCGGCGTCGAAATCGCCCTTCACGACGACGAGTTCGAACCCGTCCTCCTCGGGGAAACGCATCCACGAGTCTGCCACGAGCGTCACGCGAACGCCGTAGCGTCGCGCCACGCGATAGACTTCCTCCTTGACGGGACACGCGTCGCCGTCGACAAAGATGGTGAGCACGTCGATGTCGCTCCTCAGTTTGGCCCCGGCTGTGAAGGACGGCGGAGCGCAAGAGCAGCATTGCCTGCCGCCGGGCAGCGCGGTCGACGCAACGGCCAGGCCCGGCAGGTCAGGAAAGAGTGGCTTCTCACTCGACAGTATCACGGGCCATGTTCGTGGGCCGCATGATATCGACCGGATCCGGGGGCACCAGCTTCTCCCACTCTCCGTACATGCAGTTCGGCAGTACGAACCAGTCGACGCCCCAGTGGCAGGCGGCGGCGTCCACGGCAGCGTCCCGGGCCCCGATGGCGCGCAGGTAATCCTCTGTCGTCGCGTCGCCTGCGAGCCGCACAGGAGCGAAGACCTCCGAGAAATCGCGCAGGTTGTCGCCGAAGATCATGAGGACGTTGTAGCGCGCGACGATCGCGTCGCGGCGCGGCGACTTGTCGGAGGATGCGCCGTCGGGCCTGAGATAGAGGCGGTCCGCGATGCCGTCGGTGTCGAGCCCGAGCCGCTCGAGCGTGGCGATCGTGTGCTCCTGGTTTGCCCGGTTCCGGTTCGAGAGATAGACCACGCTCACTCCGAGCGCTTCTGCACTCCTGATGAACTCCCCGGCCCCGGGCACGAGCAGAACTTCCTCGACACCCTCGCGCTCATAAACGGACCAGAGCTCGGACGTGTAGCTGAGTCCGTTCTCGTAGAGAAACGTCTGGAAGCTCGAGATGTCGAGCACGGTCTCGTCCAGGTCCATGATGACAGATGGGCGCGCGTGCGGCGGATCGGCATCCTCCAGGAGTTCCTCGAGCCTGTCCCCGGCCGCCGTGTAGATGGTGCGGCAGCAGGCGCGGTACTCGGCTGCAGTCTGGTTGTAGATGTTCGCGGTGAGTGAGCCCCGCACTGGCGGCGTGCCGGCCGTCCCGCTCTGACTCCCTTCCGCACATGGGGCGGGAGCAGCCATGATGGACAGCAGGACAAGGGCGAGGACAAGAGAAACCGCTCGGGCGCACTTCATGTGAGCCTCCGTTCGGGTGAGGTTGCGGGGTGCTGGACGTCGGCGCGATACCGCGCCGACGGGCGTGTCGCGGGTAGATGATATCGCGGCCTGGGCCGCAGGGCAAAGGGTTAGGGGAACATCAGGACCCTCTTCCGCTGAGCCTGGAACTCACCGGACTCCTCTGTAGCGCACGCGGCATCTCGGACACAATCCCACGTTGTTCGGGCCCCTCAGGCGTTTGTGGGTCCGGCATGGAGTCGACTGACCCGGACGTGCTATAATAGTACGGAACGTCTCCTCCAATCCAGACGTCCCCTCGCAGAATGTGAGGAACATCCATGAACGACAGCATGTTGAGAGCACTCACTCTCGTGGTGCTCGTCACGGTACTCGTCTCCGCCACCAACGCCCAGGCAGTGAACGTCACTTTCCAGGTCCGCATGGCCTACCAGGTCGAGCTGGGCAGCTTCGACCCCGACATCGACTTCGTGGACCTTGCCGGCACCTTCAACGACTGGGGCCAGAACCCGCTCACGCCCCTCACCGACGCCGACGGCGACACCATATACGAGGTTACCCTCGACGGCTTCACTCCGTCGGAGTACATCGAGTACAAGTTCCGCCTGAACGGCCAGTGGGACGGCAGCGAGGAGTTCCCGGGCGTCGGCAACAACCGCGTCTACACGGTGCCGGCCAGCGACGACACCATCCTCGTCTGGTACAACGACTACGTGACGAACGGCGGTATCGGCGAGCTGCACTGGTGGAACGACGCGGTCTTCTACGAGATCTTCGTCCGCAGCTTCTACGACAGCGACGGCGACGGGATCGGTGACTTCCAGGGCCTGACAAGCAAGCTCGACTACCTCAACGACGGCGACCCCGAGACCGACGACGACCTCGGGATCACGGGCATCTGGCTCATGCCCGTCAACGACTCTCCGAGCTATCACGGCTACGACTCCGTCGGCTACCGCTCCATCAATCCCGACTACGGGACCATGGCCGATTTCGAAGCGTTCCTCGCCGCGGCCCACGCCCGCGGCATCAAGGTCATCATCGACTACGTCATGAACCACTGCTCCAGCCAGCATCCGTGGTTCGTGGCGTCCGCCCAGAACGACCCGGTCTACCGAGCCTACTTCCGCTGGTCGGAGAGCGACCCGGGCCAGTCCGGCCCCTGGGGCCAGGATGTCTGGCACTGGAACCCCTCGGACTGGTACTACGGCCTCTTCTGGAGCGGCATGCCCGACCTCAACTATGAGACGCCGGCCGTGAAGGACTCGATGTTCGACACGGCCACTTACTGGCTCGACGCCATCGGTGTAGACGGCTTCCGCCTCGACGCCGTGCTCTACGTCCTGGAGGAAGGCGGTCAGCTCCAGAACACGGCATCGACACTGCAGTTCTGGGCTGACTACAACGCGCACGTCAAGGCGGTGAAGCCCGACGCCCTGTCCGTCGGCGAAGCGTGGACCGCCACCAGCATCGTGTTGCAGTACGTGACCCAGGACCGCCTGGACTTCTGCTTCGAGTTCGACCTTTCCTCCGCCACCATGGACGCTGCCAACTGGGGCGATGCCGGGTCGCTGAGCGGCAAGGTCGACCAGGTCTACCATCTCTACCCGCACCTTCAGTTCGGCACCTTCCTCACGAACCACGACCAGGACCGCGCGCTCACGGTCTTCGGACAGGACGAGGACAAGGCCAAGGTGGCCGCGGGCATCTACATGACCCTGCCGGGCATCCCGTTCGTATACTACGGCGAAGAGGTCGGTATGACCGGCAGCGGGGACCACCTGAACATCCGCACTCCCATGCAGTGGACCGATGGGACCAACGCCGGCTTCACAACAGGCACGCCCTGGTCTTCGATCAACGGAAACTACGCGCAGTACAACGTGGCCGTTGAGGAGTCGGACGCGGGGTCGCTGCTCGAGTGGTACAAGCGACTGATCGGCGTGCGCAGCCATACGCCGGCCCTGCGGCGCGGCACCCACGATCCGTTGGCGAGCTCCGAGTCACCGGTCCTGGCGTTCGTGCGACGCCACGAGGAGCAGACCGTGCTCTGCATGGCCAACACCGCGTCCAACGCCATCGGCAGCATCACGTTGACCGGTTCCGCAAGCGACCTCGTGGCGGGCGAACACACGCTCATCAACCTGCTCGAGCCCGGCGACACCCTCGACGTCACGGTCAGCCCGGAGTACGAGATCACCGGACTGAGCCTGGCGGGGCACGAGGTGGCGGTCTACGAGTTCGCCAGCGCCAACGGCGTGGATCCGGGCGACGACCTGCCGGGAGACAGTCTCCGGCTTGAGCTGAACTACCCCAATCCGTTCGGACCCTCGACGACCATCCGATACTCTTTGCCGGCTCCGTCCCACGTCCGGCTCAGCGTCTACGACGTCGCGGGCCGCGAGGTGACTATGATCCAGGACGAGGTGCTGCCGGCGGGGCCGCACGAAGCGCGCTGGGACGGCGCGGATCGCAACGGGCTACCGATGAGCGCGGGAATGTACTTCGTGCGTCTTGAGGCCGTGGGTGAGTCGAGGATGTCCAAGATGATGCTCGTGAGGTGATCGGTCGTGGGGACCGCAGGAATGACAGAGGTCCCGGTCTTAGGAGACCGGGGCCTCCGCGCGCTGGCTCCCCACGGTGGACGTGTTCCGAACCTGCCGCGCCGGCCCACAATGGCCTTCCCCGCGACCGACTCATGCGGTATGATGAGCCATTCTCACTCTGCGCATGCGTGATACTGTGGGGGCATGGTGCGACCCGACCTGGTTGGCAAGACGCTCTCCCATTACAGAATCCTCGAGAAGCTCGGTGAAGGCGGCATGGGCGTCGTCTACAGGGCCGACGACACGAAGCTCGAGAGGCACGTCGCCCTCAAGTTCCTCTCCCCGTGCATCCTCGGTACTGATACGGAGAAGACACGCTTCGTCCAAGAGGCGAAGGCTGCGGCAGCCCTCAATCACCCAAACATCTGCACGGTCCACGAGATCGACGAGGCCGAAGGTCAGATCTTCATCGCGATGGAGTGCGTCGAAGGACAGAGCCTCAAAGCCAGGATCGAATCCGGTTTGCCCACCATTGAGGAGGCCCTGGCGATTGCCACCCAGATCGCGGAGGGCCTCACCGAGGCGCACGCCAAGGGCATCGTCCACCGGGACATAAAGCCCGCGAACGTCGTGGTTACTCCGCAGGGCCGCGCGAAGATCATGGACTTCGGGCTGGCTCGATCGAGCGCGGCGGCGCAGCTCACCGTGACCGGGACAACCGTGGGCACGATTGCCTACTTGTCGCCAGAGCAGGCGCGGGGGGAGACAGTCGATCATCGGACGGACATCTGGTCACTGGGCGTGGTTCTGTACGAGATGATCACAGGTCTACGGCCGTTCAGAGGGAACAGGGACCAGGCAGTAATCTACTCAATTCTGAACGACGAACCGAATCCACTGTCCGTGGCGCGACCCGAAGTCCCAATAGAGCTGGAGAACGTGATGTCACGCATGCTTGCCAAGAACCCGGCTTCGCGCTACCCAAGCGCCGAGGAGGTTCTGGCCGATCTGAACAGACTTCGCAAGGACCCTGAGGCAGCCACATCCACCATGCCGGCAAGCGCGCGCAGACGCAGGCCCTCCATCGCCGTGCTCCCGTTCCTGGACATGAGCCCCCAACGAGACGGAGAGTACTTCTGCGAAGGGATGGCCGAGGAGCTCATCAACGCGCTGACGCACATCGGCGGGCTCAAGGTGAGTGCGCGAACTTCATCCTTTCAGTTCAAGGGTCCCGGCCACGACGTTCGCAAGATCGGGCGCGACCTCGGCGTCGAGACGGTCCTGGAGGGAAGCGTGCGCAAAGCGGGCTCACGCCTCCGGATCACGGCTCAGCTCATCAACGCCGCGGACGGGTGCCATCTCTGGTCCGAGAAGTTCGACCGGGACATGGAAGACATCTTCGCAATCCAGGACGAGATCTCCCTGGCCATCGTGGACCAACTCAGAGTGGGATTCCTTGGAGACGAGAAGGCCCAGCTGGTGAAACGGCCCAACGCGAGTCCGGAGGCGTACAACCTCTACCTGAGGGGGCGCTGGTTCTGGAACAAGCGGACACACGAGGATCTGACGAAGGCCATTGAGT
>JBDRTQ010000502.1:0-3925 GCA_043823885.1 Candidatus Eiseniibacteriota bacterium
TAACCGTCCGAACCGGGCAATTGACGGTAAGGGACTTTCACCCTCTACGATTCGCAGCCTTGTCGGCTGCTCCCCTACCGCACCGCGTATCACCCGCGAGCGTTAAGGCTGGCGCGACGGGTGCGTCTGGCGCGCCAGCGCCAGGTGCAGTCGGCGCGACAGACCAGCTCGTCGGGTGCATACGCTAGTTAGTCGTACAGCCTTCGACCTGACGCCTCTCAACTATCTCCCGCGCCACATGGGGTGGCAACGGACCGCCTTCCACAAACTCACCTGTCTCCTGAGCTTGGTCCAACCACTCCTCTATGCTCGCGACGGACCGCTCGCCGCAGTGCAGCAACGTCCCCCCGTAGGTGATGATCCAACAGCATGGGGCATCCGCCCTTGTGAGATACTTGCGCATGCGTCTCGCCTTCGCCTTCGCCGACTCTCTCGCGAATTCGCCTTGTGCCTGCAACGGCTCCGGGCGCGTCAGCTTGTAGTACTCTGATTGTGCCTGCAACGGCTCCGGGCGCGTCAGCCTGTAGTACTCTGACCCGCTTCCGCCACCGGCCCAGGTCACCGATACACCATGTTCATGTGGCACGGCATTCCCAATCAGACCGAGAGTGTCGCGTGCCCTCGCGTTTGCCAAGGCACCTTCGGCAGCCGCCATGCCGCTCATGGCGGAGTCAATCCCATCCCTGTACGTATCTCGGAGCACATCGGTCAGTCCACGCTTCTCCTTGGTGTAGCGCCCCGCAGCTTCTGAGGCACTGAGTCCCTCGGCGAGCAATACCTTCACATAAGGCACGTCTCCATACACCCTAGCAGCTACTTCCTCAGACAGAACCGAGGACTCCCTCATTCGTGGAGCTCGCTGAGGCGAAATGGGCGTGCCATTCAGGCAGAGCGTGTCTCCGGAGGACAACGTCAGACTCACGCTGATGACCCTCTCGCCGAGAACATACAGCCTACTACCAGGATCCACTTCGAATGTCATGGGAAACCCCAGCTCACCGAAGGACGAAGCGGGACCAGACGCGCCATCCACGGCCTCCGCGGCGACGACTGCCCAAAGCATCAACCACAGGAGGAGTACCAGAGTGAGGGCCTGTCGCATCGAACGTGATCGAGTCACTGTCGTTTCCTTTCGGGCCGACTAACGCCATCCGTATCACCCGCGAGCGTTAAGGCTGGCGCGACGGGTGCGAATGCAGCCGGCGTGACAGACAAGCTCGTCGGGTGCATACGTCAGTTAGGTTGCCCGCCATCAAACGCCCGTCTACTCCGCATCACCCAGCGGCAAGTCAGGCAGTTTCCTGAGAGCGTCCACGTACCTGGCGCAGTCGAACTCCTCACCGTGCTTCAGCATGCCATATATCTCGATCGCCACAACGGCAGCGATGAGCTTCTTCGTTTCGAGCTCAGAATGCCCCTCGCCCATGAGCCGCTGCAGAGTTTGCGCCGTCTCAGGCGGATCGCTCTCCCGTATCTGGTTGTCGACTACATCAATCATCGCTTGATGCAGGTATGCATTGTGACCAGGTGCCACTAGTTACTCCTTTCAATCCCAGTCTATGCTGCTGCTTCCCCTGAAAGAAGCAACAAGGCTGCGTCAATCGGAAACGGAAGATCTCTGTTCGCGTGCGGCATCAGGTTCAGATTATGCTGGATGCTAACCAAGCCGCTGAGATCGACGCTGCCTGCGTCCTCGAGCGCGCAGTCGAGGTGGAAGCAAACATCATTGAGCGATCCCAGGAGACTCCGATTCGAGTTCTTCGCGAACGCCACCTCTCCAAAGAACGGTGCCACTTCAGCTCTGATGATAGCCTCCGGAATGCCTATGCGCTCGAGCTCGATGCGAAGCGCGGCCGAGAACACACCGAGAAATGCTGGAAGAGGAACGAACGGAAGCACCAGTGTCAGGTACGTGGGTTCGTTCAAGGCAACACAGAAACTACCTTCGGGCAGAGCCACAGACTTCGCGGCCCACGCACCCAGCTTCGTAGGTTCCTCCTCCGGCGCCGGCCGATTGCAAAGGCCTCCACGACCCTCAAGCCAGCGCCACAGATCTCGCGTGCACATAATCGTCGACATCGCATCAATCTCAGACGGGCAACCTAACGCCTCCCGTATCACCCGCGAGCGTTAAGGCTGGCGCGACGGGTGCGTATGCAGCTGCCGTGACAGCCAAGCTCGTCGGCTGCATTCGCTCGTTAGCCGTCTCCCGCGCGGGACGGCTCTTCACTCTCTGCCACCTCGGGCATCGCCTCTGCGCCCTCGTCCGTGGTTCCCAGTTTCTCCCAGTCGCTGCGTACCAAAGGCATGGGGCTCGTGAACGCTAACGATCTGACGTACAGAAGGAGATGCTCTAGTCGTGCCACCAGTATCGCAAGAGCTGTGCGGAAGTCAGCGGAGGGACCCTTCTCCTTGTCGAAGTAGTGAGATTGAAAGAACCCTGTGAACTTCAGGTCCCTGAACGGCAAGTATACCTCCTTGACTCGCTCCCTATGACCCCCCGAGTCGAGCCGACAGCCAAGCACCTCGTGTGCGAAGGCGTTCCGCGTGCGCCGGATCAGATGAAGCTCCCTTGCGAAGGCATCGTCGATCACCCCGAGTCTGTGCAGCAGAGCGATTCTCGCGCTGAATGTGGAGAGAGGAGCGTCGCCATCGAACAGCTCATCTGAGCTCCTTGGGCAGGGCAGAAGCACGCGCTGTAGGATCTGCAGAAGCAAGAGGTCCAGCTTTGCTGCTCCTAGAATCACTGCCGCGCGGTCAGTCTCGCCCTTGAATTCAGTGACGAATTGATCGAACTCGCTCCAGTCTATCTGGGGCTCCTTCTTGGTAGTGCTCAACTCGCCCTCCTATTCGGGAGACGGCTAACGCCTCCCGTATCACCCGCGAGCGTTAAGGCTGGCGCGACGGGTGCGTATGCAGCCGACGTGACAGCCAAGCTCGTCGGGTGCATACGTCAGTTAGCCCGCGCGCGGCTTGTTGACCTGGAACTCGAGCCCGGCCGGATCATCCGGCAGATTGGAGAAGCGTAGGTCCTGGGTCGTGACACTGTCACCGCTGACCAGTGTGACGCGGGCAACATACTCGCCGGGCGGCAACCTGAAGTCTGGATTCCGCCAACCCGGATGGGCATAGCTCTCGTTGCTCCACCCGAACGCCTCGGTTTCATCATCGAATCGGAATGCGATTGCCAACGTCGCGCCCTCGTCGGGCGGGATGTCGATGTAGCGACCTTGTCGAACCAAAGACGGATCGAACCTCTGTTCCACGTGATCTCCCACAACCAGGTACTTGATGCACTCTGCTTTCCCGTCCCACCGGATGTGAAGCGGTCCTGACACTTCCCGGTAGGCCGCATCCATGAAGATGACTCGTCCGTGGGCGGCGGTCGCTGTCTGTCTTCGCACGAGCGGCGCACGCCTGGGCGCGTTGCGCACTTCCAAGGAAAGGAAGCGTGTAGTCAGCGTGCCCCACTTGATGTTCGTCCTAGTCGGGCTCACAGCGACAATCAGGTTCGGGCGACCGATGTTCTCGTACCACAGGGCGAACAGCACACCGAAGAAGGCAAGCAGCAGGCTCCAAATCGCACCGCCGATGAGTGTAGCGACTCTCACGAATGCACAGAGGATCAGCTTCATCTACCTGCGGAACCTCCTCAATTCCAGCGCGGGCTAACGCACCGCGTATCACCCGCGAGCGTTAAGGGTGGCGCGGGGTGTGCCGGCGGACGCGAAGCGGACGCCCTCCTTGCAGACGCCGTGACACCCAAGCTCGTCGGGTGAATACGCTAGTGTTCTGTCTCTTATATTGTGTTAATATGGGGCATGTATACTCTCATGAGGGAGGTGCCCCATGGCCAACCACGTTCGCCCGGTCGTGCTGGACGAAGCGGAACGATGCCAACTCCAACGTCTCAACCGATCGCCCT
>JBDRTQ010000503.1:0-5839 GCA_043823885.1 Candidatus Eiseniibacteriota bacterium
CAACTCAGGAGCGGAAGCGCATTCTTCTCAGCAGTGTATTTGGGGTGGACATAGACGCTCAGGCCGTCGAAGTGACCAAGCTCTCTCTGCTGCTCAAGGTACTCGAAGGCGAAAGCCAAGAGACCCTGAACACCCAGCTGAGCTTCCTGCAAGAGAGGGCCTTGCCTGACCTCGCGGAGAACATCAAGTGCGGGAACTCATTGGTAGGTACGGACTTCTACGGCGGCGCAACAGCCGACCTCCTCTTGGCGGATCCAGAGGATTCGCTGCAGCTCAACGCATTCGACTGGAGTAGTGAATTCGCTGATATTATGGACTCCGGCGGGTTCCACGCTGTGGTTGGGAATCCTCCCTACGATGTCCTGGAGAAGAAGCGAGGCGCCGCGTCATGGCCCCACGATCAGTTGCGCGAGTATGTCGCGCGCACGAAGTTCTACAATCCGGGCTTGGGAGGGAAGCTCAATCTCTTCCGGCTCTTCCTTGTACGCGCGCTTGCACTCGTCCGTCCATCCGGTCGCATCGGCATGATTGTGCCTCTGGCACTCCTCGCAGACAGTAGCTCAGCGTCTTCGCGGCGACATGTCGTCTTCTCGCTCTCTGACCTGCGAGCCGACTGTTTTCCGCAGAAGGACAATCCGAAGCGGAGGATTTTCCGTAGCGCCAAGCTCTCCACGACCGTGCTCACCGGAATAGCCACGCCGCCACCCTCGGAGTCCGAAGCCAAGGTCAACGTGCGAGTCTACCCAGCGAATCGCTTCGAGGATGACCATCTGGATGCCACCGTGCGATGGCTCGACGCGGCCATCCTTGACCCCAGCAACGTGCCGATTCCTCTTGTTGACGCTGATGACTGGAGGCTGTGCGTCTCTGTTCACTCCTCCCCAAAGGTCGCCCGCGCCGGCGACGTGCCAGATCTCCTGATACATCGCGGCGAGATAAACCAGACAATCTATCGCGAATTCATAACAGATGACTCCTCGAAGCAGCGGATGCTGAAGGGCGCAGAGGTAGGCCGCTATCATCTGAGATCTCAGCTGAGCCAAGGCCAGCGGGAGTGGCTTGATGAGGATGCATTCCTTGCATCGAACACTCAGAGATCTGTCGTGGATCTGAGGAGAATCGCCACGCAGAGAATCACAGGGATTGACGAACGAAGGAGGCTCGTGGCCACCGCAGTCGAACCAAGGTGCTACTTCGCGGACTCCACCAATTCCGTCGCACTGACATCTGAGTCATTGTACGCTTTGGAATTCGTTCTGGCGCTGCTCAACTCTAGCCTCCTTCAGTGGCGCTTCAGGCTGACAAGCACCAACAACAACGTGGGTACCAACGAGCTGCAATCGCTCCCGTTCCGGAAGATCGACTTCGAGGACGCCGCCGACGTGAGATTGCACGGTCAGGTTGTCGATCTCGTCGAGGTACTTCTCAAGACGAACGTTGCGCTTCTCGGAGCGCACGATCCTGACAGCAGAGGGGCTTTCTCGCGGAAGATCGAGTCGCTTGAGAATGAGTTAGATTCGGCCGTTTTCGCGTTGTATGGATTGAGGGAGGATGAAGCTGCTCTCGTCCGACAGAAACTGACGAGCGCGATGGCAGGGAGCGTGCGCACCTCCTAGTTTGCGCATGCAATCAAGGAGCTTGCCCTCTACGGCGACTGCATAGCCCGTACGAGTGGAGAGTGAATGACCGAATCCTCAAAACACGTCATCCTCGGCACCGCTGGTCACATCGACCACGGCAAGACCGAGCTCATCAAGGCGCTCACGGGTGTCGATACCGATCGTCTCCGAGAGGAGAAGGAGCGGGGCATCACGATTGAGCTCGGATTCGCGCGGTTCGACCTGCCCAGCGGCAACTCGCTCGGGGTCGTCGACGTTCCGGGCCACGAGAAGTTCGTCAAGACGACCGTGGCCGGCATCGGCGGGATGGACATCATCCTCCTGGTTATCGCCGCCGATGAGGGCGTCATGCCTCAGACGCGCGAGCATCTGGACATCATCGACCTGCTAGGGGTTCGCTCTGGCATCGTAGCACTCACCAAGACCGACCTCGTGTCTGCTGATGAGATCGAACTCGCCCACGACGAGGCCCAGGAGCTCATTGAGGGGACCTCGCTCGAAGGCGCGGCCATCATCCCCGTATCCTCTGTCACGCGCGACGTGCTGGACGAGCTCACCGCCGAGCTTGAGCGCCTGGTGACACATGTCACCGAGCGTTCCTCCTCAGGCGTGGCACGACTCCCGATAGACCGAGCGTTTACGCTGGCGGGCCACGGGACGGTAGTGACCGGGACCCTCTGGTCGGGCAGGGTCAAGCAGGGCGACAAGCTCGTCATCTACCCGCGGGGCAAGGAGACGCGCGTCCGGAGCGTGCAGGTGCACGACCACGCGGTCGACGAGGCCGTGGCCGGCCAGCGCACCGCGCTCGGCATCCATGGTGTGTCGAAGGACGAACTTTCCCGGGGCGACACGCTCGGGACACCCGGCGCTCTCCATGTCACTCAGATGATCGACGCCAGACTCCGGATGGTGACGGACGCCAAGCCCGTCAAGAACCGGACGCGCGTCCATCTGCACCTCGGGACTGCGGAGGTGCTCGCCCGCGTCGTTCTGCTCGAGAGCGACTGGCTCCGCGCGGGGGAGGAGTCGCTGGTGCAGCTACGGCTCGAGTCGCCCGTCATCGCGGAGAAGGATGATCTCTTCGTCATCCGCTCATACTCGCCCGTGACCACGATCGGCGGTGGGCGCGTGCTTGACCCCACACCGAAGCGACACAAGCGGATGAAGGACGATGTGCTGGAGAGCCTGACCGTCCTCGAGGAAGGAGAGGCCGGCGACATCGTCCTGCACAAGCTGGAGGAGGCGGGAATCGAGGGGCTGTCGGAAGCCGAGCTTGCTGAGTTGGCCGGAGGGTCGACGGCTGAGTTGACTGATGCGCTTGTCTCTGAAGGGAAGCTCGAGAGACTAGGTGGCCGCTTGTTGACGTCGGGCCGCTACGGCGAACTGAAGTACAAGACTGGGGAACTCCTTGAGCAGTTCGCGGATGGCTCGCCGCTCGAGTGGGGCATGTCCGCGGAGGAGCTTCGAACTCGGCTCTCGAAGAGGCTGGAAAGAGGTGTTCTCGACGCAGTGCTGGCTGCTCTCGCAGACGAGGGCAAGGTCTCCAGGCGCGGCGACCTGGTGCGCTTGGGGAGCGGTGACGTCGACCTGACCGACGAGCAGTCACGTCTCGCGGAGAGCATCGAGGCCAGGCTCGCGGCGGCAGGTTCCTCTCCACCGACGCTCGATGAGCTCAAGCGGGAACTAAGCGGCCAGGACTTCGATGCGATGGTCAAGCTGCTCGCGGAGACGGGACGCATAGTCAAAGTCACGAGCACGTTGCTCTTCCATCCGGACGTCATCGCTGACATGCGGAAGGCGCTCACTGACTACTTCGACGGCGGCGAGACGCAGCTTGGCGTGCCGGAGTTCAAGGACATGGTGGGCGTGACACGGAAGTACGCGATCCCGATTCTGGAGTACTTCGACAGGGAGGGGACGACGATGCGGTCGGGGAACGTCCGTCTGAGGGGGCACAGGCGATGAGCATCCTCAAGCCTCGCAGGAAGACCAGACAGGTCATGATCGGCGACGTCGCCATCGGCGGGGGTGCGCCCATCTCCGTCCAGTCGATGACGAACACGAAGACCGAGGACGTCGAGGCGACAGTCGCGCAGATCAAGGGTCTAGAGGAAGTCGGTTGTGAGATCGTGCGAGTGGCCGTGCCGGGCAAGGCGGCGATCGCGGCGCTGCCCGACATCATCGCTCAGGCGGGGATACCTGTGGTCGCGGACATTCACTTCGACTACAGGCTGGGGCTCGGTGCGGTCGAGGCTGGGGTGCACGCGCTCCGGATCAACCCGGGGAACATCGGGACTCGGGAGCGCGTCGAGACACTGGTCGCGGCGTGCCGCGAACGCGGCATCCCCATTCGGGTTGGAGTGAACTCGGGGTCGCTTGAGAAGGACATTCTGGAGCGTGACGGTCATCCGACTGCGCAGGGGATGGTCGAGAGCGCGATGCGGCATGTGGAGCTGCTTGAGAGCGTCGGGTTCGAGGATGTCATTCTGTCGCTCAAGGCATCCGATGTCGCGATGACAGTCGAGGCGAACCGGCTGATGGCCGAGAAGTGTGACTACCCGTTCCATCTTGGAGTCACCGAGGCAGGGACGGTGCTCACGGGTTCGGTACGCTCATCGGTCGGTCTAGGTGTGCTTCTGACCGAGGGCATCGGCGACACCATCCGCGTGTCGCTGTCTGGTCCAGTCGAAGAGGAAGTCCGCGTCGGCCGTGAGATCCTCAAGTCGCTCGGCTTGAGGCACGGCGGCGTCACGGTGATTGCCTGTCCCACCTGTGGTCGATGCCAGATCGACGTGCAGGCGATCGCTGAGGAGGTGGAGCGGAAGACCGCCCACATCCGGAAGAGCCTCGTAGTGGCCGTGATGGGGTGCGCTGTAAACGGGCCGGGGGAGGCACGGGAGGCGGATGTGGGAATCGCTGGTGGTGGCGACGAAGCGCTCCTCTTCGCCGAAGGCGTCGTCGTCTCCACGATAGCCAAGCCCGACGCCATTTGGGAATTGCTAGCTGGTATCGCCCGCCTAGTCTAGCTGCGGAACAGGCTCCTCGTTGCCCTCGTTCTTGGATCGCGATTCCTGGTTGGTAGTGCAGAGGATGTTGAGCCCAGCTGACATCTGTCTGGCGCACACAGCGGGGTCGTCGGTTCCACGCCTGGATCCTCTTGAACAGCCCTACCTAGCTGGCAGTCGTTCTGCGGGAGGTCACAGGTTTGAAGCGGGGGCCTGATTCAAACCTGCGACTTTGTCTGATGCTCATCGGTCGAGGCGGGCTGACTCGCGTTCGCCCCTGCTTGCACCACCCTCTTGTTCTTCACTCGGCGTCCCTACGGCCGCCCCCCAACCATCGCCGGCTCGCTCGCACTGCTCGCCGTGAACTCCATTTCCTCAACCAAAATGTCCGGTGTCACGATGGCCATGCGGTAGTACATGCCCGGGCCGGCCGACTGCCCCATGTTCGTGAGGGCGGGCTCCTTGCCCAACGCATAGATGTCCCTGAGCGTCCGGATACTCAAGTCATCGAACGCCAGCCCGCGCACCGGCTCCATCCTGCCATCATCAGCGTAGACCTTGTAGGCGACGACCGGCCCGGTCAAGAGCGCCGAGCCCGGCTCGTCGAAGCTTTCGGTCCACTGGTACTGGCGCGAGATGTCCGGCACGTCGAGCCGCGTGATCAGAAGCCCGAACTCGCTGTCGAAGTCCTTGGCCAGGTTGCGCAGCTCCTTCACCAGGTCCTTCTTCGTGTTCTTCGACTCTACGAACAGGTTCGACGCCGCAGGTACGGTCCACTGGTTTGGGAACGTGATGGCGTGGCCGTTGGATTCCGTCAGCTTCTTAGTCGGTCCTCGACTGGTCGGTAGCCCCACCAGCCGGCCTTCTTCCACGAGCGTCACGTCCTCGGTCGGCACGCCCTCGTCATCCACGAGTTTGTAGCCGGCGAGATTCATGCCCTCCCAGCTCTTGCGCGTGGGCTCGTCCCGCACCGTCATGAACTCGGGCATCACGCGGCGGTTGAGCTTCCCCGCGAGCTTCGCGCTGGGCATGTAGTCCTGCATCCACTCCTCAGCCAATAGGGGAGACTTGACCGGCGTCAGCTGCGCCGCGAACATCTGCGCGACGAGCTGTGCTGCCGCGTAGTCGGTGAAGAGCACCGGCCCTGCGTACTCATCCAGCGTCTCGGCGGCAACCAGCGCCTCCAGCTCCTCGGCCATCTCGCGCACGTCGGCC
>JBDRTQ010000504.1:0-5808 GCA_043823885.1 Candidatus Eiseniibacteriota bacterium
TATGAGTGAGGGATCGATGTTGTAGGTAGCGGGGTCGATTTCGACGAAGACGGGAACCGCCCCCACTCTCGTGACGGCGCCCGCGGTCGCGAAGAAAGTGTACGGGGTCGTGATGACCTCGTCGTCCCGCCCGACGCCCACGGCCATGAGCGCCAGCAGAATGGCGTCGGTCCCGGACGCAACGCCCACAGCTCTCTTCGTGCCGCAGTAGTCGGCTATCGACTTCTCGAACGCCGCGACCTTGGGGCCCAGCTTGAACCCCTGGGACTCGACGACTTCGGCGATGGCCTCGTTGATCTCTTCTCTGATGGTCAGATACTGCCTCTTGAGGTCCAGCAGCGGTACGTTCATTGGCGTCTGCTTCCCGTTTATGATGTGTGGATGATATCCGCGATCCGCTCGGCCGCGTGCCCGTCCCACAGCTCCGGCACGCGTCCCGGCGTCGTTCCACCGCCGTCGAGCACTCGCACCGCGGCCGCAGTGATGGCGGCGGGGTCCGTTCCGACGAGCGTGTTCGTGCCCTCTGTTATGGTCACCGGGCGCTCCGTGTTGGGCCTCAAGGTCAGGCACGGCACGCCCAGCACCGTAGTCTCCTCCTGGACGCCACCCGAGTCTGTCATTACGAACGCCGCGCCAGCCTCCAGTTCTATGAAGTCCAGGTAACCGAGCGGCCCCGTCATCATCAGACCCGGAATGGCCTCAGCGCGTTCCATCAAACCCGCCTCCATCAGCGTCTTCCTGCTGCGCGGATGCATGGGATACACGATCGGTATCCTGCCGGCGATCTCGGCGAACGCCCCCAGCATACCAGTGAACGCCTCGCGCGTGTCGACGTTGCTCGGTCTGTGCAGCGTCAGCACGGCGTAGCCGCTATCCTCCACGCCGAGCCGCTCGAGCACGTCGGACTTCGCCGCTTTGTCCCGGAACGCGAGCAGGGTGTCGACCATGACGTTCCCTACGAAGTGGATCGCCCCCGCCGGCCTCCCTTCCTTCAGAAGGTTCTCGTCCCCATCACGGGACGGTGTGAAGAGAAGCGACGACAGCCTGTCCGTGACCAGCCGGTTTATCTCCTCCGGCATCCCCCAGTCGAAGCTTCTCAGTCCCGCCTCGACGTGCGCCACCGGGATCCCGCGCTTCACCGCGGTCAGCGAGCAGGCGACCGTCGAGTTGACGTCCCCCACGACCACCACCATGTCGGTCTCCACCTCGTCGAGGAACCCGTCGAAGGCGGCCATCACGCCGGCCGTCTGCACCGCGTGCGACCCCGACCCGACGCCGAGGTTCCGCTCAGGCTCGGCTATCTCGAGATCGCGGAAGAACCCCGCCGACATCTCGTCGTCGTAGTGCTGGCCCGTGTGGACGACCATCACCTCAATGCCCTCACGGCCAGCCAGCGCACGTCGCAGCGGCGCTATCTTGACGAAATTGGGGCGCGCCCCGGCTATCAACACCACTCGCATCCCAGATCCTCCAGAATGCCGCTTTCGAGCCGCAAACGCCTATTCCTAGCAGGAATCAGCCCTCATCGCAACCGCTTTCGCCGGTAGGGCGGCAGCCTTCCCGTTGACATTAAGACTCTGATTAGAGTATTATTAGAGTGTCAAGGCGTGTTCTGGCTGACCCCATGCAACCGGCCTCCGTGAGGAGGAAGCCATGTTCTCACCGATGTTCTCCATACTACTGATCCCCTTTCTGGCCGCGATGTTCCTGGCCATCAACATGGGCGCCAGCGGGACGGCTCCCGCGTTCTCCGCCGCCTACGGGGCCAGCCTCATTCGTCGGGAACGCATCGCGGGCGTCTTCGGCGTCTTCGTCCTCGCGGGCGCTCTCATCGCCGGCAGGAAGGTCGCCGTGACGGTCAGTCGCGGCATCCTGCCTGAGGACATCATGGGGATCACGCTGACGACGATCGTACTCATGTCCGTCGCGTTGTCCCTGCTGACGGCCAATCTCCTCAAGGTCCCGCAGTCGACGAGCCAGGCGACCATCGCCGCCCTTGTGGGACCGGCGGTCTACTACGACGTTCTCAAGGCCCACAAGCTCGTGTTCGAGGTCATCCCCACATGGCTCATACTACCGGTCGTGTCGTTCTTCCTGACGCTCGCGATAGGGAAGCTGATCTACAGTCCACTCAACAAACGACTGACGAACGGGTTCTCGCGTATCGCCGGCCACCCGTTTCTCAAGATCGCCGTCGTCGCGGCATCGTGCTACGTGGCGTTCGCCATTGGCTCGAACAATGTGGCGAACGCGGCGGGGCCGATCATCGCCATGGCCATGAAGAGCATGGGCACGACCTCCGACGCGACGGCTCTCATGATCATGATCTTCGCCACGCTTCTCATTGCCCCCTGCTTCGCGATAGGGAGCTCGATCATGGGCGGAAGGGTGCTCGAGACGACGGGCCGCGAGATCGTCGAGTTCGGTCCGCTCGGAGCCGTGCTCGTAGCGGTCGTGACGGCAACGCTCCTTCTGGTCGCCTCGGTGTCCCGGGGCATCCCGACGTCGCTTGTCCAGATGAACGCCGCCTCGATCATGGCACTGGGCGTGACGAAGGAAGGGTGGCGATTCGTGGCATCGCGGACGTCGGTCCGCAAGCTGCTGGTCGTCTGGATCGTCGCACCTCTGATGGCCCTGGGCATTTCCTTCGGCCTGACCGCACTGGCGGAAGAGCTCGGGCTCATGGCCCAGTAGCTGCATCCCTCGCGATGGACCTCAGCTGCATCCGGTGGCCAGTGAACGAAGTGTAGCGGGACCGCGCGACTCAGAGCCACACGATGGTCGCGTCGAACTCGAAAGGGAGATTCGTCTGCAGAGCAAGGTGGACGAGCGTGTTGGGGACCGCAACGTTGAACGCAGGATGCCAGCTTCCCTTCTCAATGGAAGCGGTCGCTCCGAAGGGGAAGCTGATGCTCGCGACCGGGCGGCCGTTCGACGACAACTCGACGGCTCGCGCGCTGACGCGTGCCACCACATCTGGATGGAGATGGAAGAACCACTCGAGGAAGTGCTCGCCTCTGCCGGAAATGTTGTCGACGATCTCGACACCTTCTCCGGTCACGCGCATCTTGCGGTGGTGAAGCGGTCTGCCGGGAAGAAACCTGTAACCGTCGTGTGCCGCGGACGCCCAGCAGCTTCGCTCGATTGCGCGGGAGACGCGCGCCCTTCGGCCGCAACGGTGTGACGCCCACAACTCGCTCTGCTCTCGTTCGTCGACGCGCACCGTGTTGTGCGCCGCGGTACTGCGCTGCCTGAGTCGATCGTGACCGGGATCGTAGGTCGACACGCCCGAATTGACGAAGAGCCTCCTGCCGTCGCGCGACAGCTCGAACGAGAGCGATTCACTGTGGGCGTGCCCGGGCTGGTAGCCCGGCTCCGGTCCGCCCGCGTCGAACAGCACAACAGTGCGGTCGTCCTCCGAACCGAACCGGAAGAAACCCGTAGAGTCCAGCAAGTGAACGCCGCCGGGGCTCCTCCGCGCGGGAGCGAGCCCAAGTCTCTCCGCGTAATCGAAGAGCTCGGCGCAACTTGCCGCCGCTCCGAGCGTCGTGTCGTTGAAGAACGCGGCTCCACCGTCCGGGTGGGTCATCGCGGACAGCCAATTGAGCATCGCACGGGCCGCACCCTCCAGATGCGAGCGCAGCTCCTGCCCCCCGACCGCGACCACTCCCGGGAAGACCGCGCACAGGTTGAGCACGTCGAGAAGCTGCTCCAGTACGACAGCGTGGTACATGGGAGAGCGCTCGAAATGACCGCCGTCGTCCAGGACCTGTTCGTCCATCTCCCGGGTCAGAAGCGCGAGCCCGATCGCGGCCCAGCGGTCGCCCTCCTCCGCTCCGAAGAAGAGCCCGCCCGCCGTCAGCGCCACAGCGTTGGCCATCAGGTGATTTGCCGCGATGTCGAACTCGAGGCGGCGCTCGAGAGAACGCAGCTGGGTGGCGAGGCTGTCGAGCAAGCCGGCGGAAGGCGGACCGGTCGCGCGCGAGCCTGCGGCGGGGCCGGCTCCCTCCGCACTCTCGAGCAGCAGCGCCCACTTGATCCAGTTGACCACGCGTATCGAGATGGGATACGGGTCCCACGTGTCCGTCGTGCCCGGCGGGTTCGCCTCGATCCAGGAGTCGACAAGACGGACCGCCTGCTCGACGTCCAGCCCACCGTCGGGGCGTTCGCCGCCGCGCGACACGCATTGAGGCAGATCCTGGAAGTAGTTGAGAGTGTAGGTCCAGAGCCGCGGCACGTCGGGCGGACGCCACTCGACGTCGCCCTCGAACTCGCGCTCGATGTTGAGCAGACGGACGCGTGTGGGCGATATCCAGCCGTCCTCGCGCGCGATGGGCGCGCGCAGAGAGGCGGCGGGCGTGCGGCGGTCCGGAGCCGCCGCCGTGCTCACGCGGGGCCTCACCACGCGGCGAGCCACCCGCGTCCACACCTGCCGCGGACGAAGATGCGCCACCGTTCTCACGTAGCGTCCGACAACGCTCATGCTCCCAGCGCCCTTTCCAGCTGCTTGAGCTTCCCGCGCTCCGTCAGCGGGATATCGTCGACGACCTCTACGGACATGTCCAGCTCGTCCCCCACCTTCGCCCGGTAGGCCGCCAGGATGGCGGCCTCGTCGGCCTCGGAGAAGCCCGGGGCCGCCATTACTCTGAGAACGCAACGTCCGGGCTCGTTCTGGTAGTACTGGTAGCGCGCGACGTGCTCGAAGACGTCACCGTGCATGTTGAGCGCCGCGACGGATATTCTGGCGCCCGACAGACCGTCCAGCATGTCCTGCTTCCATCTCCCCTCGATGTCGGTGAAGCGGTCCCAGTGTCTGCCGCACTTGCAGACGGACGCGGCAGTGGTCGCGAAGTCGCCGGTGCGGTAGCGCACGAGCGGCAACGACCTGTTCAGGAGACCGGTGCCGACCAGCTCACCCCGCTCCCCCGGTCCGGCGCACGGCGACCCGTCGTCTCCGACGATCTCCATGACTCCGTAATCTGGCGTGTGGTGGTAGACGTCCGTCACCTCGCACGGTCCGGCCATGATGAGCCGCTCGCTGTGGCCATACAGCGGAAAGACGCGCGCTCCGAACGCCTTTGACATCCGCTCCATCTGCGATGGCAGGCACCCCTCCGACGCGAGCAGCACGGCCCGCACTCCCTCGAACAGGTGGGTGATGCCGTTCCGCAGCACGAACTCAGCGAGCAGGTCGATGGCGGAGGGATACCCGTGGAAGTATGCCGGGTCGTATCGAACCAGCTCTTCGACGTAGGAACCCAGCGTGCTCTCGCTCATGTGGAACGGCGAGAACTGCAGCTCGTTGTAGATGGGATTCGACTGCCAGTAGACGCCGGGCTTGAGGTCGGGGAACGGAACGCCGCGGAAGGTGGCCTTGCGGCAACGCGGCGCGTAGCCGACGCGGCTCCACAGGCGGTGTACGAACGCCGTCTCGACCGACTGTGACGCGTCGTCCACGAGCAGTTTGAGCTGATTGCCGCTGGTGCCTCCCGTCGATATCTCGTAGTGCGGGATGCGATCGAGGTCGCGCGGAAGGTAGCTCTGCATGTCGTCCTGAAGCGAGGACTTATCTACGACGGGAAACTCCTTGAGAGCATCAAACGGCTTGAGACGCTCGACCGCGGTCTTGAGCTGACGGTACGCGGGAACCTGGTCGGTGACGAACTCGAGCGTCTCCGCAAGAGCTTCCTCCTGGTGGGCCAGAATCTCCTCCCGCGGGGCCGTCTCGAAGAGGTCCTTCCTGGCCATCGTCTTCCGATAGGCCGGACCGGCGAACCACGAGAACGGTACCAGTCGGACGGCTTGCCT
>JBDRTQ010000505.1:0-3467 GCA_043823885.1 Candidatus Eiseniibacteriota bacterium
GGGGCGACCTTCCGGTCGCCCCCCGCGTTGTTCTGTTCCAGGAAGAGAGCAGCTACTGCATGAAGAGGCTCTTGAGTTCGCTGAGCGAAACGAGATCAACCTCCGGGTCGCGCGCCGCACCTCCTCGTCCAGGGTCCCCGAGATCGTACCAGGCGTAGATCTCCCACAGCAGCTCGCCCTCGGGGCCCCACTGGTCCACGTCCCTGCGCATATCGAACTGGGACGGCGCGGTCGCCAGGTAGGTCACGCCCACGATGAGGTTCACGCGAAGGTCCACGTCGACCTGACAGACGCAGGTGTCGTCCTCGGGATCCTCGGGAATGCCGTAGTCGTACACGAGGCTGCTGATGGTGAGGGTAAGCGTGATGCTCTCGACGTTCGAGCCATCGGAGAACATGTTGTCGTGCATGTTCTGCTCGTCCGGCTTGTACCATATAGGGGGAATATTAAGCTCGGGATCCTGAACGTCCGCCTCATTCGGGTAGAACTCGAAATCCTCGGACAGGCAGTCGAGATACTCGCCCGCATTCCTCCAGACGTACGCCGTCTTGAGGTTGTGGAGGACGTCCTCCGGGGTCAGCCGGACGTGGTAGTCGGCCGGTTCCACCGGTTTGGGTGGAACGGGGTCCGGAGCGAAGGGGTTCCAGCAACCGTTCAGGGTGAAAGCCAACACGGCCAGCAGCACGAACACCGCCAGCCTTCTGGTGGAAGAACTCGTCATGTTGATGTCACCTCCCGTTGCTTCCCCACTCACACAATCAGTAATTATATCAAGAACAAGGGTCAGAGTCAAGAGGGCCGCGGGTCCATCCCTGCCTCCGCCGGGGCTCCGGTGGGCCTAATCGCCCTCCCCGTGCGCAGTTCCCAGCCCGGAGACAACATGCAAGCACCGTGCCTGTCACCCCTCAATGGCGGCGGACCTCCACCGCTCGAGCGGCGCCTACCCTCGATAATCGCCCCTGAGGACCCCCCACGTGTCGCTTCCGCCGGGGCTATCGGCCCTCCGGTCGACCCACATGAACATGCTCCAGAGTTCGGTGTCGTCGCGCCTCAGCCAGAACGTTGCCTGACCACGGTAGACGACCGCCTCCCCCGGCTGGTGGTCGCCGGAGCGCCAGACGATGGTCAGCTCGTAGTTCTCACGGCGGTAGGTCTCGTCCTGGCTCTCATCCGGCTCGATTACCGTGGAGAAGGTCACGTCGATGCCGACGTCCGCTTCCTGGAACACGCTCGCGCTGTACGTTTCCTCATCGTTCGCGGTCCAGTTGGCGTAGCGATCCTCTCCCTCCTGTCCGGCGTTCAGGGAGTCCTGGGGATCGACGTGGAACCGGAAGTCTTCCGTGAAGCAGTTCATGTAGTTCGAGATGCCCTCTCCGGCCAGCGCGGCGGCCAGATTCTGGAGCACCTTGTCCGTGTCCGTGGGGGTCACCCACGGGATCTCGTTACCCTCGTCCGGTGGCCCGTCCGGCGCCCTGGGGCTGAAGATGCACCCAGGCACGGCGAAGAGCAGCGCGGCCGCCGCCACCCATGCCGCCGCCCGCCCGTGCGCACCGGGACCGCCGGATGGCCGCCCTAGAAGGTGCGGCTGATATTGGCCGAGATGTTCCATACTTCACGCTGCCTCTCGCTGATGCTCGTGGCTTCACGATGGGTCCGGGCGACGCTCACGTTCAGGGTCGTCCCGTCAGGAAGCGAGTACTCCGTGCTCGCCCTCCCCACGAGGTCGGCGTCGAATTTGTCCCACACTGGCGTCTTGCCGTCCTCGCTGATTCTCCACTTGTTTTGGACGCTCAGGCTCTGCTTCACTTCAATCGATATCATGTCGGCTATCTTGTAGTTCAGTGTAAGACCCAGTCGATGGTCTTCCCGCTCGCTGTTCCGTCCGTAGCCCTCGACACCGAACGCGTCCTCGCCGTAGGAACCTTCGTCCTGCCCGCGCCAGCTGTGTTCGAGACCCAGGTCGAGCGGGTCGAACGGCTTCCAGTTGAGGCCTGTCGTGATGGACATGTTCCGGATGAGGAAATTGGCGTCGTTGTCATACTGGTAGAACGTGTAGTCGGCCGAAAGCTGATACCTCTGACTCGCGCTGAAGCGCGGCGTGAACGATTTCCGAACGAACGGCTCGACCGCGTACTTCTGCGTGGTCTTGTTGTCGCCGGTGCGCGACGTCCTGATGTAGATGAGCTGGTCTTCTCTGACCTTGATCGTGAGACCGGTCGTGATGTCTTTCCTCGCCTTGTAGCTGACCGTGAGAGTCGCCTCTCTGTCGAAGAGGTCTCTGTCCTGATCGTTGTCCTCGAAGTCGTCGTAGTGAACCGACAGGAGGTTCATTCTCCCCCGGAGTGACGCGTCGAGACCCTCCCGAAATACGTGCGTCAGGGTCATCGTCATGGTGTTGCTGAAGTTCCGGCCTGTCTGCGTGTCGAAGTATTCGTTCCTCTTCCGGTCCGAGCTGAGGTCCGCCTGGAACGACGTCTGGCCCGCGTCGTAGGCAATGTGGGCATCGACCCCGCGTGCGGTGATGTCGCTGTTCCTCGTCGGTTCGACCCTGTAGTACAGCTGGTTGCGCGAGTAGTCGAAACCGAGCCTCGCCGAGAGACCTTCAAGCAGCTGGAGGTTGGCCGTGATGGAGGTGGATTCACTCTCCTGCTCCTTGAGTTCGGTCTGCTCCTCCTTCGGGTATTCCTGCTGCCCGGCGGACCTTCGCACATCCACAACGAAGTTGTGCATCAGCCAGTTGTAGTCGACGTGGCTGGACAGGTCGTGGCTTATCGATTCGTCGGTGCTCGCGAGATCGCCCTGCTCCGAATCGAGGAGCGAGTGACTTCCACCATACGTGATCGACGTGTTCAGGCCCTGCACGGGCGCGTAGACCAGCTTGCCGGTGATGCCCTGCGTGGCGCCCCTGCTCTTGACGTCGGTGTAGCTGTTCTTCTCGAGTCCCGCCGTCGCGCCCAGCGTCACGTCGAGACCGGTCATGTGGACCTTGTGATACGAGGTGGAGAGCTTGACCGACTCCTTCTCGCGCGAACTTCTGGTCTCGTTGGGCTTGCCCTCGTTCTGAAGGTCGAGGTGCTTCGTCCTGCGGAATCTCAGACCGGTGGTGACGGCGCCGGTGACGCGCATGTCGAGACCGGCGTTCCAGGCCTCCTGCCTGCTGAGGCGGTTCGACGCGTCGTTCGATCGAGTGTTGATGTTGGCGCCGGAGCTGAACGAGATCGTCGGGCTGACCGGGTAGTTCATCGTGAAACCGTGGGTCCACGACGCGACGTCCTGGTCGCGCTTGTGCTCGAGGCCGTAGACAGGATGAAACTCCCGGGACCAGACGTAGCCCTCGGGCGGCTCCCCGCCCGCCATCGTCTGGTTGGCGTCCGGGTTCTGGAAAGCCGGGTGATCGGGAGTGTCCTCTCCGTCGCCTTCCGTCTCTTCCTGGGACTCCTCGCCGTCAGATTCCTCCCCGTCGACAT
>JBDRTQ010000506.1:0-8992 GCA_043823885.1 Candidatus Eiseniibacteriota bacterium
CGCCTGAGGAACCTGTTAACGGCGTCCAGTGTCGCGAGCGCTACGGCCCTGGGAACGTCCCCGTCGGTCGTGCACGCGCCCACCAGCACCCGTTCATGACGCTCGTACACGTGTGCGACACAAACCACCACGATGGGCTTCCCGCCGACGGCCATCTGCTCTACCGCCGTGACCGTGAACAGACCGCCGTCGTCGAAATACCTCTGAATGGCCTCCATCGTCGCTTCAGCGATCAGCCTGAGCACGGAGTCGGTCGAGTCGGCGCCCGTCGCCTCGGCCACGGTGCCCACCCCGTCGCGCAGCAGTTCAACTCTCGCCTGCGCGACCAGGTTCGACTGCGCCAGGCTGACGCCCACGAACTCTATGCGCCTCTCGTCTGACGCCAGCTTGAGGCCGGCTGGCATCTCGGGTGACGCCTTGGGCTGACTCTTCGGCCTGGGTTCGGCGGTCTCCTCCGCCTCCCCGTCCACCTGAGCGACGCTGATCTTCCTGTGGTCGATGGACAGCCCCGTCTTCGCGACGAGGATGGACTCGACGTCCCTGGCGACCATCTTGGCGCTGCGCGCGGTGTCGGCGACGACGTGAACCTCGAGTATCCCGCCCGCGCCATCGGCGATGATCCGCGCGGACCGCACGTCTTTGAGACCGGTCAGGATCTGCTCGACGTCCTCGAGCGGAAAGACCTGGTCCCTTCCCTTGAGTAGAATGGCAATCGCCTCCGGTTGTCGTATCTCAGGTGTGATTGCTCCGCGCCAACTAGATGCAGCATCGACTGTATCATAAACAACAGCTTGTGGCGAGAGTGTCAAGGGGAATCGCCGAGCCAGGAGGCGTGCCATGGGGAAGCCGGGGCGCTACATGCGGTCCGGCGTGGTGATGCCGAGCAGCGTCAGCCCGTTTCGCAGGACAGTTCGGGTGGCCTGCGAGAGGAACAACCTGCCGGCCGTCGTTGCCGAGTCGTCCGTCACGATACGGTTGTCGTGGTAGTACGAATGGAACCTCGCCGACACGTCGCGAAGGTAGGACGTCAGCCTGTGAGGCTCCCTGGCGAGCGCGGCGCTCGCCACGAACTGCGGGAACTCGGCGAGCAGAAGAACAAGCGGCTTCGCGTCGCCCGTGGCGATATCGCTCAGGTCCACGTCGTCGGGTGAAGGCACTGCCTGCCCCCTCTCCTCGGCGAACCTGACCAGGCTGGCCCCGCGCGCGTGGGCGTACTGCACGTAGAAGACCGGGTTCTCGTCCGTCTGCCGGCGCGCGAGGTCGAGGTCGAAGTCGAGGTGGCTTGCCTGCTTCCTCATCAGGAAGAAGAACTTGGCCACGTCGACGCCGACGTCGTCCACCAGGTCCTTGAGCGAGACTATCTTCCCCGCCCGCTTGGACATTTTGACGACCTCGCCGCTCTCGAGCAGGTTGACCTGCTGGACGATCTGGATCTCCAGCCGCTCCTTGGGAAACCCGAGGATCTCGAGCCCCGCGTGCGTCTCGGCCACGTGGGCGTGATGGTCGGGCCCCCACAGGTCGATGACGGGGTCGAAGCCACGCCCGAACTTGTTGACGTGGTAGGCCAGATCGGGCAGCAGATACGTGGGAACGCCGTCGCCCTTGACGATGACCTTGTCGTCGTTGGTGCCGTGGGGCTGAGTCTTCAGCCAGACGGCGCCCTCCTTCTCGTAGGTCTCACCGGAGGCCCGGAGCGCGGCCAGCGTCTCTTCCACCGCCCCCGCCCTGGCGAGTTCGGTCTCGTGGAACCACCGGTCGAACTCGACGCCGAACTCGGAGAGGTCCTTCCGCTGGCTCGCGACGAGGCGCTCGATGGCGGCCGTCCTGAAGAGGGCCACCCGCTCCGCGGCGGGCATGTCGGAGAGGCCCGGGTACTCGTCCGCGATGGCCTTCGTCACGTCCGCCAGGTACTCCCCGTGATAGCCGCCCTCCGGGATCTCGAGCGGCTCGCCCGACAGCTCGCGGAACCGTGCCTCCACCGACAACGCCAGCTTCTCAACCTGGTTCCCCGCGTCGTTGACGTAGTACTCGCGCTGGACCTCGGCCCCGACGAACTCGAGCATGTTCGCCATGGCGTTCCCTACGGCCGCGGCCCGCGCGCTCACCACGTTCACCGGTCCGGTCGGATTCGCACTGACGAACTCTATCTGAATCTTCTGCCCGGCGGCGACCCGCGTGCGCCCGTAGTCGGCGCCGCGCACCACCACGTCGCGCAACGAGGCCTCGTACCACACGGTCGCGAACCGGAAGTTGATGAATCCCGGTCCCGCTATCTCCACGTCGGACACGAAGTCCGGGGCCAGCTCGAGCGCACCGACGATCTCCTGCGCCAGCTCGCGCGGATTCCGGCCCTCCCGCTTGGCGAGGGCCAGCGCGACGTTCGTCGACGCGTCACCGTGCGTTGGGTCACGCGGCGGCGTCACGTCGATGCGCCCGGCTTCGAGGCCAACCTTGCGGATGGCCTCGGCCAGTCCCGTTCTTAGGACCTGCTCGAACAACAGCGCCTCAGCTACTGGACGATGTCGATGAGGTCGATGTCGAATATCAGGGTCGCGTTCGGTCCGATGACCGGCGGCGCGCCTCTCTCACCGTAGGCGATCGAAGGCGGCGCGAAGATCTTTATCTTGCCGCCGACTCTCATGAGCTGAACAGCCTCGGTCCAGGCCGGGATCACGCCCCCGAGCGGGAACTCGGCTGGCTGGCCGCGGTCATACGAGCTGTCGAACTTCGTGCCGTCGATGAGCGTGCCTGTGTAGTGCACTTTCACGCGCGAATCGACGGTCGGCCTCATACCGTCGCCTTCCTTGAGCATGATGTACTGCAGGCCCGACGCGGTCGTCTTGACGCCCTCGGCGGTCTTGTTGGCCTCGAGGAACGCGGTGCCTTCGACCAGGTTCGTTCCCGCTGCGGTTTCGGCCTCTGCCATCTGCTTCTCCCTCATCCGTGCGGCGTAGTCCTGCATCACCTGCAGTTTCTCCGGTTCGGTCAGGAGCGGCTTGACGCCCTCCAGGGTGTCGCGGAACCCCTGCACGAATGAGTCAACGTCCAGGTCCATTCCCGACCTCTCCATAGACGCAGCAACGTCCATTCCGTACGCGTAGCTGGCCTTCTCCGCGTCGTTATCGAGCGACGTCTTCCGCGCCGTGCCCTCGCCTCCGCAGGAGACGCAGGCGAGCATCAGCGCGAGCAATGCCGCAGCCACCAGGATCTTCTTCACACTCACGTCCTTTCCCATGCCGATGACCCACAGTGGGATCTTCAACACGTGTTTTGCCCGCTGTCGGGCAGCCCGCGCGCCGAGAGAACGAACCTGGCGCGCACCGATCGATGGGACCCTTGGCTACGAGACGCCGCCGGTCCCCTTCATGAACTGAACACGTTCGTATGCCGCCGGGTCCTCGCTCGCGTCCTGACTCATCTTCCCTCTGAAATCGTCGAGCGACGAGTGGCCGTGGCGACCCATCCAGTCCGTCAACTCGGTCAGCACGCTCTCGATGTGCCCGATGCCGTTCTTGTAGAGCGCCGAGCAGACCTGCACGGCCGTCGCGCCGGCCAGGAGCTGCTTGACGACGCCGGCGCCGTCGTGGACGCCCGTGGTCGCGGCGAGGTCGCACTCCACCTGTCCCGCCAGAATGGAGATCCACCGGAGCGGCCGGGTCATCTCGTCCGGGCTGCTCAGGTAGGGCGCCGGCACGAGTTTCAGCTTCTCGATGTCGAAGTCGAAGCGGTAGAACCTGTTGAACAGGACGAGCGCGTCGAGCGTGGTCCGGGACAGATCCACGGCCGTTCTCGACAGGCTCGAGAAGGACGACCCTATCTTGAGCGCGAGTGGCAGCGACGAGACGCTCTTCACCGCGTTCACGACGTCGAAGTAGACCTGCTCGTTCTGCCTGCCGTCCCGCTTCGGGTCCGAGGGCAGGACGTATACGTTGAGCTCGAGACCGTCTGCGCCCGCCAGCTCGACCTTGTGCGCGAACTCGATCCACGCACCGGCCGACACGCAGTGCACGCTGGCGATGACGGGAACATCGACCGCGTCCTTCACGCCCTTGATGAGGTCGACGTAGGACTCAGCGGCGTGGTGCCTGCCGTACTCCTGGATGTACTGCTCGGCCTCGGGATGCCAGTAGGAGGACCCGCTCGCCGCCTTGATGCCGGCCACCTCCGCGACTATCTGCTCCTCGAAGATGGACTTGAGCACTACCGCACCCGCCCCGGCCGCCGCGCACTCCTTCACCTTCTCGACAGTCGCCGTCAGGCCCGAGCTTCCGGCGATGACGGGGTTCTTGAGGTCGAGTCCCATGTATTTCGTAGACAGGTCCGCCACTGTGTCTCCCCCTCCGGTGGTCGGTCGTCGGGCCGGTCGTCAGGTCAGTCGTCGATCCGCCGCTGCCGGGGCCTCCGCCACTTCCGGCCTCGCTACCAGCCCCCCCTGTGCACGCGTTCCTCATCGTACTGGGTGCGCGGCTCCTTCTCCTCCGCCGGGTGCCCGATCGAGACCACCGCGATGGGGATGACGTCGCCCGGGATACCCAGTATCTCCCGTGCCGGGCCGACGCGCTCGGGGTTCGGGTGACATCCCAGCCAGACGGCTCCCAGGCCCAGCATCGAAACCGCTATGAGCAGGTTCTCGAGCGCCGCGACGGAGTCCTGGTCCCAGTAGTTCTCGGAGATGCCCGGGTCGCCACACACGACGACCGACAGGGGCGCCTCCTTCAGCATGCCCCAGGACTTCGTGGTGTCGCCCAGGCGGTCGAGCTTCTCCCGCCCGGTGACGACGACGAAGTGCCAGGGCTTCCTGTTCATGCCCGAGGGCGCCGACATCGCCGCCTCGAGGATCGCGGTGACATGCTCGTCGGAAACGGGCTCGTCCGTGTACTTCCTGATGCTCCTCCGCGCGAGAATCTCCTTGATCACGCTCTCACTCCCCGTCCGGCGGCTCGTCCTCGAAGGTCTCGAACTTCGCGTCGCCCCACAGCCGCTCCAGCTGGTAGTAGTCGCGCGTCTCCCGGTTGAACACGTGGACGACGACGTCGATGAAGTCCAGCAGGATCCAGCGTTTCCCCTCGGTGCCCTCGACATGCCAGGGCTTCTCGCCGTCGTCGGTCATCCCGTCCTTGACGGCATCGGCGATCGCCTTCACCTGGACATCGCTCGTCCCGGTACAGATGACGAAGATGTCACAGGCCGACGTCAGTCCCCTCAGATCCATCGACAGCACGTTCTCGGCCTTCTTGCTGAGCGCGAGCTCAGCAGTCCGCGCCGCCCGCTCCTCCAATGTCATGACCAAACACTAACCTCCGAACTTCACTATTCCTATTGGCGACGATGCACCCTCGTCGCTCAGTATCCTCTTCACGGTGGCGTCGCGGCGCTCCGTCCTGCGTACCTTGAGGTCGAACACCCACACGCCCAGGAAAGACACGATGAGGAACACGACCGAGAGCCCGATGGGCAGGGTCGACTCCTCGGACCCGCCGGAGATGGCGCTGCCAATCAGGAAACCGACTATGGTCATCAGCACCGGAAGCATGTAGAGGGCGAAGGCAGCCACCAGGACCCTGCCGGCGCTTATCTCTATCTCGACGGTGTGGCCCTGACGCGCCCCGACGTCGTTCCGGGCCAGCAGAAGGACCTTCTTGCCGTCGCTCGAGGCGAGGCAAAGGCCGCACTTCTCGCACGCCCCGGACATCCGCATGGCAACGACCGCCGCGTTGCCGTTCACGGAGACCACACGACCGACCTCTGTCACGGCACCTCCCCCTCAGCCTGCCGCCTCCCCAGGGGCCTCGGCGTCCCTCACCGGCAGACGCCCCCCCTCGGGATCTCGTCGGGCCATCCGGCCCGCGTGGACCCGTCCGAACCCGAACGCCCATTATCGCTTGATAAGCCCCAGCTTCTCAAGGGCGAAGAGGGCAAAGAGCCCCGTGGCCAGACCCGTTGCGGCCGAGACCAGAAGCGCGGCCGGCAGGAGCCTCAGGGCGGGTCCGGGACCCGTGTAGAACCCGGCGAGCACGCCCAGCTGCGCCAGATTGTGCAGGAGAGCGCCCACAACGCTCACCCCGACCACCGAGAGAGGCGGAAGCGCGTATCGCACCGCCAGCCCCATCCCCACCGCGCCCGCCACTCCGCCGGCCATGGCCAGACCGAACGCCGGCCCCAGGAACGTCCCGACCACCAGCGACGCGACGAGGACGCGCACTACCGTCACCGCGAGCGCGTCCGCGAAACCCAGGGTGATGAGCGCTATCAGGGTCGCTATGTTGGCGAGCCCGATCCGCAGGAACGGGAACGGCGACGGAAGCGCGCTCTCGACCGCGTAGAGCACGAGCGCCACTCCGAGCAGCATCCCGAGCCGGGCCACTCGCCCGGCGGCGCTGTGGCCGGGCGTGCCGCGCTCCCCGCGTATGCTCGTCGCACCAGCCATCCGCTACCTCGTCACCGCGTCGGTCGGGGCCGGACCGTCACCCTCTACGGTGACGACCACTCTGTTGGGCACGCACACGGCCGTCTGCCCCGGCGTTCTCACGGCCCCCATCTTCACGCAAAGCTGGTGCGGACACGGGGACGACAGCACCCTGGCCTCGCCACCGGCGATCCCGACGACGGTCGTGCCGAGCGGTCCGTCGACCTCGACCGTCCGGTCGGAGCCGAGCGGCGCCAGCCGTTCGAACCCGCCGTCACCCGCTATCCGGACCGCGGCCCCGTCCCCCCGCCCGCCTCCGGCGAGAAGGAGGACGGCCGCCGCGCCCACCAGCGCGTACAGCACGAGCCTGTCGGCGAACGTCACGAGTGTCCGCTGCGCCGCCGTCATTCGTCGCACCACAGGAAGTCGGCGGGCCGCCCGCACCTGCCGCACTTCCCGCTCTCGATCCCGACGACCTCCGCCGAGTAGCCCGTGCGCTTGACCAGCAGGTGACCGTCGTCCGGGCAGTACGTGTTCGCGTCGTCCTCGAGCCGCACGTTCCCCAGGTAGACGTAGTGCAGCCGCTCCCGCGCGATCTCTTTCGCCCGTCTGAGCGTCGACTCGGGCGTCGCGGGAACGTCCATCTTGTGCGTCGGGAAGTACCGCGAGAAGTGGAGCGGGATCGAGGGGTTCACACCGGCGATGAACGCCGTGAGAGAGCGCAGGTCCTCGTCGGAATCGTTCAGGCCCGGGATTATCAGGTTGGTCACCTCGACGAAGCACGAATCACTGGCCAGCTCGATGGTCCTCCGCACTGCCGCAGCACCCTCGATGTGGCAGTAGTCCCTGTAGAACGACGCGTCCATCGACTTGAGGTCGATGTTCATCGCGTCGATGAGCGGAAGAAGCTCCCGGATGGGCGCCTCGTTCAGGATCCCGTTGGTCACAAGGATGTTATTGAGTCCGCTCTCCCTGACCAGAGCACCGGCCTGAAGCAGGTACTCGAACCAGACGAGCGGCTCGGTGTACGTGTAGGCGACGCCGAACGAGTGCGACTGCTCCGCCAGCCTGACCAGCTCCGCGGGCGGAAGCGCGGTGGTCTGCGTCTTCATCTGTGAGATGGACCAGTTCTGGCAGAAGTCGCAGCGAAGGTTGCAGCCGTTGCACGCTATCGAGAGCACGGACCGCCCCGGGCACACGTGGTAGAGCGGCTTCTTCTCGATCGGGTCCATCGCGACGGAGACACACTGCCCGAAGTTCTCTGCCTTCAAGACCCCGCCCCTGTTGACCCGCCCGAGGCAGACTCCGTGACCGCCCTCCGAGACGACGCACGCCTGCGGGCAGAGCTCGCAGGCGATGCGACCGTCCTCCAGTTTCTTCCAGTACTTCGCGTCGGTCATCTGCTCTCCGGGCTGACCCCGCACCGCCTACTCCTCCCCGTCTCCGTCCCCGCCCTTGCTCTCGACGGAGTGGTCGTAGAAGCGCCGCGTGGGGTACGCGAAGTCGATATCGGGAGCGGCCCCGAACTGCTCGAGCACGTCCTCCCATATCGCCTGCGTGGAACCCCGGCGCTGGCGAGGATGGCACAGGTAGCGGATGGTCAGGAGCACGCCGCTGTCCTTGACCGTCGTGTATACGGTCGGAGTGAACGTCTGGTAGAAGATCATGAATTTCTTGCTCGATTCCCTGAGCCTCGCAGCCGCCTTCTCGCTGAGATTCTCGGCGTGCTCGCCGCCGATGCTCAATAGGATGTCCTTGGCCTTGCGCCAGTCGCTCTCGAACGTGACCAGCACGGGTATCTCGTTCCAGATGTATTCGAAGCCCGCGCTGTAGTTGGCGAGTGGAGTCGTCATGAGCATGCCGTTGGGCACGTGCACCACTCGTCCGGTGCTCTGATCGGCGTCTACCCATCCCCCCACCTCGAGCAGCGAGAACTGGAAGACGCGGATGTCGATGACGTCGCCGATGAGCTCGCCGATCTGGACACGGTCTCCCATGACGAAGGGCCTGCGCCACACGATGAAGACCCAGCCGGCGATGTTCGCCAGCGTGTCCTTGAGGGCGATCGCGATACCGGCCGACACGAGCCCCGCGAAGGTCATGAACGTCTGGAAACCCGTCAGCCAGACACGCCCGACGATCAGGAATCCGAGTGCCACGCTGACGTAGCCCGTGACCTTCCGCCACGTGTACCGGCTTCGGACATCGTCGGTCCTCCGCCAGGCGATGCTCAGGACGAGTGCCCGGACCGCCCAGATGAAGATGAGCGCAACGGCGCTGCTCAAGAGCTTCACAGACAGCTCCGGGTCGAACCCCGTGCTGGAGCCCAACCACTCGGCAAGCTGATTCATGGTCCACCTCGTTCAGGAGTGCCCACGATGCGTGGGCGGCACCAGGTGCGAACAAGACACACGGCCGGACGACCGCTACTGCTCCACGAACCTTCCGGTGAGCCCCGAGGATACCAGCACGACCCCGATGGAGTCACCGTCGCCGGTGACGAGCAGGACCTCGGCGCCGGGCGTGCGCTCGATGAGCTCCATCCCGTCCTCGGGTCCGAGCACGAAGACCGCCGTCGCCAGCGCG